>JAKURE010000039.1 GCA_022450005.1 Halobacteriales archaeon | reverse complement strand
CGCGGAAAAAGAGACCAGAAGCCGCACTTAAAGAATGGAAAATGAATCCCAGAAAATGGGCATCCATCGCTGGAGAAAAAAGAGATAGGGAGCGATATGTGGAACAACGGAGAGTGGCACGAGCGCAGATAGCTAATAAAAATAAATCTGTTGAAAAGAAAAAACCGAGAGCCATATCAAAACCCAGAGCGCAGATAGCTAATAAAAAGAAATCTGTTGAAAAGAAAAAACCGAGAGCCATATCAAAACCCAGGCGAGAACAACAAAAGACGACAAGGAGAATAAAAGCACCCCATTCCGTAGATACGACCCGCCGGGCGCTTACTGAGAAAAAAAAGAAATAGCAATCATGCCACAGAAGTTATTATAATAGTGGCACAAGTCATGACCAAAATTCCCATAACCAATCTCCACGAAATATGCTCTATATCTTGAAGCCATATGTATGAAAAAACAACAACAAATAAAGGGCTAGTTTGAAGAAACGGTACTACAAAGACCACGGGGGCTATTTCTATAGCAGTATATAAAAATATCAGCATAGAGGTACTAGCCAGCCCAGCTAAAATATACCATTTAGCAGTAATTTTATTTTCAAAAATTTTCCCAATATTTGGCATATCTCCCTTTACTATAAAATATGCTAAAAAACCAATTCCGGGGACTATCAGTTTTATACCCAGCCCCACATGCCCAGGAGTACCTTCCAATACGCCAATTCTTGCAAGTACGGGTTCAAAGCCAAAAAATATTGCAGCCGCTATCGGATATAGTACATCCGCCTTTCTACTTGTAATTCCTTCAATGGTTTTGTCCTGTGTCAAATCCAACGATATTATCCAAACTCCAACTACGATGGCAATTATTCCGAGTATATGGATCAGACTGGGGGATTCTCCTATCAATACTATCGCAAGAATTGTAGCAATTATCGGGGTAGTTGCTTTAATTGCATCTGATCGACTAGCACCTGCTCTTTTTATACCTTCAAAATAAGCAACACGCCCTATCAAAGTCCCCGCCAATCCGGCGCCTGCGAAAGCAATAGCTGATTTTGGGGTTATTCCATAGTCGGGATAATAAATCACGGCCACAACTGGGACTACTATAATCAGATTCATAATCAGACTCACAATAACTGCATAAAACGCTTTACCACCGTTTATAGTTGCAATCCTGACAAAAATTGCCATTGAAGCAATAGATACCGCCCCGCATAATGCAAAAATTATCCCCCAAAAAATATCCATTTTAGAAGCCTGAGGAGAGGATCGAACTCCCGACATATTCCTTACGAAGGAATCACTCTACCAACTGAGTTACACAGGCACGTGAATTTGTTAAAAGTACATAAGTGCGATATATACAAGAGCAGCTCCAAAGATAATGCCTTTGAGCCATGCCACCCAAAGGAGTTGATAGTCCGAAATTCCAAAGATTTCCTTCGTTTTTTCGCACATCTTCTTGTTCCATTTTATGAGCACATTAAGCATAACACAAGTGTTGAGGATGCAAACGGGCATAAATCATTCCACTACTATCGAGTGAGGAGTGCGTCGATACAGATATGGACTTGGCTAGGGGAGTAAGAACGAATTATTGTTTCATTCAAGATGGTGACTTCGTGTTCTTGACTCACATTTTGAAGGACAGATATATCTGCAGTAAAGGGATCATCAAGTTCGGAAATGGAATAATAATGTAGGATGCATTTTTTTCCTGCGATATTAAATGCGACATCTAAAAAATCATTTGCTGAATGGGGAAGATTCATAATAATTCGATCGGCCCAATGGGAGTAGTCATCGGCGATGTTTCTAACATCACCAATATGTGCAGTTACGTTTGTTTCTACGCTATTTCTAGAGATATTTTTCCGGAGATACTCGATCGCATCATCATTTATGTCAGTTGCAGTGACTGTTGCCCCTTTACTAGCTATGGGAACTGTAAATGGCCCGATTCCAGAAAACATGTCAAAGACCCGTTCTCCAGAACATACTTGGTCAGTTACTCTTTGGCGTTCAGTGGCAAGGCGGGGTGAAAAATATACTTTAGATATATCTACAAGGAATTCAAATCCATATTCTTTATGAACGGTTTCGGTAGAATTTCCAGATAGGAGAGACCACTTTCTAACCCGTGTATCACCTTGGATTTCTGAGGCCTTGTTAAGAATAGTTTTAAACTGAATATCAGAAGCCAATAAAGCGATGGTAGCAGCTGTTGCTTGGTGTGCGTCGGGTTCATCTAATAAAATGAGGTCCCCAAGCCGTTCGTAAGTTATTTTAAAGGGCAAGAGGTCGGAGGGGAGAAGTCTATTTTTATTAGGCAAAAGGTCCATATAAACAACGTCCATGCCAGAAGGAGGGGGTCCGTCTTCAGTGATTGGAATGTATAGGTACCCTTCGTGAGAGAGTATTTTGTACTCATGATTGAGAATTTCAAGAGAATCTAGAGTGACTCGGGTGGATTCTCCATCCACAGGAAGTACTTTCACGCACTTGCAAGACATTGGTGATAGAACAAAGAGACTGAAAGATAAAAAGGACACTTTTCACAGGAAATAGATCGGTAAGAGACAAGAACGTGGCAAACAATGGGAAATACATGAGTGAAGTCCACGAAGTTACGTTGATAGTAGAAAATATTGAAAGGTCAAGGGAGTTTTATGAAAATGTGTTAGGATTCAAACGGATAGAAAAACCAGGTAGCAGAGTTGAATTGGGAGCAGGAGGATGTTCGATAGTATTAGAAGAAGATTTTGAAGAAGAGGTTTTTGCACAGTATAATTTGAGGAAACCAACTGGGAAAAGAGGAGACGGGTTGGTTCTAGAATTAAATGTAGATGATGTTGAAAAAATATACGAAAATGCGGTTAGTATGAGTGTAGAAATATTAACAGAACCAAAAGTTATGTGGGGAAGAAACCACTTTTTATTAGAAGATCCAGATGGGTATGTACTGGGAATTGGAAAATCGGTGTGAAGCTATTGGAATGCAGGTAGAACTTCGTCTGCAAATCGTTGCATTTGCCCTAGTTGGTCGAAAGATCCGAATCGCATGATAAATGTTTCACAGCCGATATCTGTGAAAGTTTCAATCCACTCAATTACGTCTTCGGCACTTCCGATAGGGCCCCATTCGTTCAAATTATAATACTGTGTGGGGTAATAGCTCCCGACGTACTCTTCCATGTCTTTGATCGCTTTTTCTTTTGAATCGGAAATATGGAGTGTCACTTGGTAGGATTTATGGATGGTTTTGGGATCGCGACCTTGCTCTTTTGCGTGAAGATCTATGGCCTCGCATTGGGCTGCATACTCTTGGGGTTGTGCCGCTCTACAACAAGTCATCCAACCATCTCCGACTTCGACTATTCGCTGGATTGCAGGGCTGTAGACTGCTTTGTTTCCGCGTGCACTAGGATTACTGATGACCCAGATGGGAGGGTTTTCTTGAACGGGCGTATAAGGAACTTCTTCATTTCCTGTTTCGAAGGTGACATTTTTGAAGTTGAAATAATCTCCAGAATAATTGACTACTCCATCTTTCCATAGCATTTTCATCACCTCAATGTGCTCATTGAAAATGGCAGATCGTTTTCTAGGATCGAGTCCAACAACTTCGTACTGGAGTTTTCCACGGTCGTCATCCGCAGCGGCCATACATGCCCCCAATATCATTCTCCCTTCAGAAAACATATCGAGAGTTGCCCATGCCTGACCGAATTGTATAGGGTTCCGAAGAGGGGTGACCATGCATGCAGTCCCCAATTTCACTTTTTTGGTTCTATCTGCGAGTACAGCAAGAGTTGCAATTGGATCTAAACGTGGTTTTTCCAATAAACTGTCTCCAACCCAAACGGAGTCGAAGCCTAGATTTTCTGCTTCTGCCCCCATGTGAAACATATCAGGTATAGAATATTTTTTTGTGATAAGTGGTTCACGGTTATTAACATTGATCCCAAAGTTAACCATTGATTAAATTTGGGTTAGTACGGCCTTAAGTGTGAGGAAAGCGAATAAGATGGTGAGTACAATGAGCAAGGAAATTCAAAGCTATAACTACCGACCGATTACCAGAAGTGAATTTGAGTTACCAGAGGGGCGAGATATAGCAGTCTGGGTAGTCATAAATATGGAATATTTTGAGTATGAAATTCCATATCCTGCAGATGGGGACAAGAGTGTGCCAAATGTAATGACATATAGTTGGAGAGAATATGGTTCGAGAGTGGGCATTTGGAGAATATTGAAGATACTAGATAAATATGGTGTTAAACCAATGGTTGCACTTAATTCGGCCATATGCGACCATATGCCAGAAATAGTTGAAGCACTTGTAGAGAGGGAAGTGGAAATCATAGGTCATGGTATAACAAACTCACAGAGATTAAATGGGCTAAGTCCAGAAGAAGAACGTTTGGTGATAAAAAGTTGCAAAGATCGAATAGAAGAGTCGACTGGGAAGATTCCAAGAGGATGGTTAGGCCCAGGGCTATCAGAGAATTTCAGTACAATAAATACGCTGATACAAGAGGAGTTTGACTACGTATGTGATTGGTGTAATGATGACCATCCCTACTTTTTTGAGACAGATTCGGGGAAGATTTTATCGATGCCATATTCAGGAGAAATAAATGATGTTTCTCTTTTTACAAAAAAGAATTTAACAGGAGAACAATTTCAGAAAACGGTCATGGATCAGTTCGAAGTTTTGTATGAAGAACGGAATAGATCAATGCCAATTGCAATTCACCCGTATATAACGGGACAGGCATTTCGTTCAAAATATTTTGAAAGAATTATCAAGGGGATAAAAAATAAAGAAAATGTCTGGTGGCCTAGTTGTGGTGAAATATGCGATTACTATAAAGAATGTAAAACCAGTTAAGTAATAACGCTGTGTGAATCATATTTAATAGAGAATAAACAATGGATAGGAAGAATGACGATATAGTAGAAAGGGCAATAGTTGCTCTGACAGCGGGAGAGCCAATCTTGATCCATGATTTTGAAGATAGAGAGAATGAAACGGACTTGGTTATTGCTGCTTCAAAAATGACCCATACGCTAATTGCTAGATTTAGAAATGAGGCAGGTGGATTGATATGTGTTGCAATTTCAGATGAAGCATCGGAAGTGTTAGGACTACCATTCCTTAGTGACATGATAGACCACCCGTTGACAGAGAATAGTGATTTGAAATATGACACCAGATCAGCTTTTTCACTTCCAGTGAATCACCGTGACACATACACGGGAATAACAGATATTGATAGGGAAACAACTATCAAGAGACTCGCCGAAGTTGCATATTCTGCAGAGAGTGGAGAATATACTGCAGAACAATTTGTTAAGGAATTTAGAAGCCCAGGTCATGTTCAGATTCTAAGATCGGCGCCTTCTTTGAAAGAGAGAAGAGGGCACACAGAATTGGGAATCGCACTTGCAAAGGCAGCAGGAATGGAACCCGCGGTTGTGGTATGCGAGATGTTAGATGATGTGAGTGGAAAGGCCAGCTCGAAAGCGGAGATGCAAGAGTATGCCGAAAAGAATGGATTATTGTTTATAGAAGGGAAAATGTTAGTGGAAGCCCTAGAGGGGAATCCAAATAAGTAGTTGTGTATAACGAAATGTTTTGCACCGTGATTGAAGGGCAAGGGAAAGGTGCACATTTCATCGAGGGGTCGACGGGTGAATTAGAACCAGTTGTGGGATTTATTCCATTTCATGGGACATTAAATCTAAGAAATGTAGATACTAGAGGATTGCAGTCAGAAAATATAGAAGAATTGGGAGGCGGAGAATGCAAAGGGGTAGTAGTTCATCTATGTAGGATTAATGGGATTATTGCAGGTACGACGGTTCCCATTATAGAAGGGTATCCAGAGGAAATAACTGAAGTAATTGCCCCTGTAAAATTGAGAAAGTTATTTGATTTAAATGGGGAGGATGAAGTGGTATTTTCTCCAAGGGACGGGGTGTGGAAACCAAATGGATCAATCGTAAAACACGAAAATATAAATTTATTTGAATCGGTTATTTTTGATTTGGATCAAACTTTAGTCCATCTAGATGCAGATTGGGAAGGTTCTTATGAGGAATTGAAGGTACTGATGCAAGAGTACATAGAAGGGGACATAACAGAGTATAGGCATGAAGATGTATTTCAGATTGCAGAGGAAAATGGATTATTTGGAGGAGTAGATGACATATTAACAAAATATGAGATTGAAGGGGCAAAAAAAGCAAGTCCTTTAAAATTGATTGGGTTTCTAGACAAACTATCGATTCCCATTTCTGTTTGTACCATCAATTCTCCGAAAGCGGCTGAAATTGCCCTAGAGAAGTTAGGAGTTATGGACAAAATAGAATGCATAATTGGAAGAGATAGTGCAATAACCAAACCAGATCCAGAGCCATTGTACAGATGTCTAGAGCATATGGGAACTTCTAAGGGAAATTCAATATTTATTGGAGATGCTAGATCTGATGCAGAAACGGCATATCGAGCGGAAATGTCATATCTACATCCCGATCAACTAGTATAGTAGAGAACATATGAAAATAAATGCCGAAACGCCTGATGAAGTTACAGAACTATTGCAGAAAGTAGGGTATATCTCAAATATAGGAATTTCGACGGCTTTGTTATTGGCTTCCAAATTAGCTAGGCCATTATTGATAGAAGGTCAACCAGGGTGTGGAAAAACATCACTAGCAAAGGCATTGTCAGATGTTACAGAAGGGGATTTAGTTCGTCTGCAATGTTATCGGGGTTTGGGGATTGAGAATACAAGCTACGAGTGGGACCATATGAGGCAATTTCTTAGAATTCGAATAGAAGGGGAATTGGGGGAACAAAGATCAACAGAGAATATAGAAAAATCTATTTTTGAGGAAGAATACTTGCTCGAGCGCCCTGTGCTTCAGGCACTACGGAATTCAGATAAATCAATATTATTAATAGATGAGCTAGATAGGGCAGGAGAAGAAATAGAAGCATTTCTATTAGAAGTGTTAGATGAGAATCAACTTACCATTCCAGAGTTGGGAACAATAAAATCGGACGACCCGCCGATAATTATAATAACATCCAATAGGACGCGGAAAATTAGTGATGCGCTAAAAAGGAGGTGCCTATACCTATATTTAGAGCCTCCAGAAATGGACCGTGAATTGAAAATTGTTCGGATGAAAGTTCCAAGTTTGGATGAACATATTACAACTCAACTAGTGGAATTCATGCAGACGATTAGATACCAAGAAAATCTTATGAGGATTCCAGGAATATCAGAGACGCTAGATTGGGCCATGGCCCTTGCAGAACTAGAAGTAGAAGTCATAACACCAGATATCGTGAAACGATCTTTGTCTACGATTGTGAAAGAACCAGAAGATTTGGAATTGTTAAGAGGAGAGACTGTTGAGCGGAT
>JAKURE010000038.1 GCA_022450005.1 Halobacteriales archaeon | reverse complement strand
CGTGGAATACAAATATAGATGGTAGAATGTATGATTTTGTAGTGGGGGGTGCAGGTCCTGCGGGGTCTCACTTTGCACATAAAAGTGCGGAGTTGGGGAACAAAATCGTCGTGTTCGAAGGAGGAGTGGTAGGGGCCCCATTATCATGTTCAGGGCATGTGAGTTTAGATTTATGGAGATATATATCTGAAAAAAATAAATCCAAGTTAATTCAAAATGAAATTTTTGGTGCGAGATTCCATGTGAATGGGTCGGGTGGAAAGGCCCATGCATTTTATAAAAATGAACCCATTTCCAATGTAATTGATAGAGTTGAATTGGATCGTTGTTTGGCAAAAATGGCGATTGATTCTGGTGCAGAAATAGAGGAAAGAAGCACAGTGATTGGTGTTAAAGAACTAAAAGAGAAAGTAGTTGTCAAGGTTAGAGGACCGGATGGAAAACAGGAAGTGAATACCAAGATGGTGGTGGGGTGTGATGGACCAAATTCTAGAGTTAGACGTTCGCTAGGGATAAGAGAACCAGATGAATTACTTCATGGAATTCTTGGATTTGAATCTACAGTAGACTTTGGGAATTTTGTTGATGTTTATCTAAATGTTCCACGATTCTTCTCGTGGAGGATACCAAGAGGAAATGCAGGTGTGGAATATGGAATTGCGGGGAATCCAGACATAGACATAATAGGAGAATTTGAGAAATTAATCGACTCCCAAGAAGTTCAAGTGGAGAATAGATGTTCAGGAATGATACCGATTGGCCCCCCTAAAAGTATTAGTACCAAGAGGGGATTTTTGATAGGGGATGCAGCGGGTCAAACAAAACCATTCACTGGAGGAGGGATAGTCTATGGCCTGATAGCATCGAACTGTGCGGCAAGTGTAGTTAATCCAAACAAAATAGATACGGTTGACATGTATGAACAGAATTGGAGAAAGGGAATAGGCAGGGAAATAGAGATGGGAAAATGGGTCAGAAAGGGGTATTCACTTCCCAGAGTGGTGCAGAAAATTGGCTTACAAGTTTTCTCGGGGGAAATTGGAGTCCACATGGATCGCCCTACGTCTTTGTTTTCAAGGAAACAATTAGAAGCCATGAAAGGGAACATGAAATTGAAATGATAAAAGGTAGGCTTTTTGGTAAAGGAAAGTGTCTGGTAAATTAATGGGAGTTCTATGTATCTTTGGTCACTTGTATGGAGATGTTCAGAGATCAGAAGAAAGAAACGAACAAGGGAGAGAGGTTATTACTGTCATTCAAGAATATAGAATGTGTTCTAGGTGTGGTAAAACTCGGATTTTAAGTGAGCATAAAGAAGTCGGGGTAGACCCAATAGTGGAAGAGGGTCAAGAGCAAAAAATTGAAGATGGTGAAATGGATTCGGGGTGGGATTTAGAAGAAGAAGTTCAGGAAAGTTTAGAAGATGGTGGAAAAGAGAATGGAGTAGAATTTTTTGAAGAGGATATAGAAGAGTGGCCGGAAGTGACTGGTGAGGATGAAGGGTTTAATGCGGGACTTCCAGATGCAGCTATTGAGAATATTGAATTTGGAGGGGGATTAATTCCTAAATCTTTGAGAGAAGAAGAAATAGAAGAAGAAGTAGTGGTAGAGTTTCCAAATCAAGAGGATATGGGGTTGAAAGTGGGAGAAGGAGAACGTGAAGAGTCCATAGGGAAAATAAGAGAGAGAAGGAAAGACACTCAGACAGTATACGTATGTGGGCAATGTGAATATCTGACCCCAGTATATGAGTCACCCCTACGGAAGGGGGATATTTGTCCCATGTGTAAGAAAGGATACATTGACGAAAAGTTAGTTGAGAGAAGATTCAACAAAAATAGGAGATAAAAAATATAAAATGAAAGAATATGAAATTAAAAGAGGGTCTACGTTAGAAGAGAGGATAGTGGATCTAAAAGGAGCAGTAGAAGAATATTTTGGGCCAATAACAGGTACGGAAATTCAAGAGGGTCAAGAATTATATGTTGTGGAAAATCCAGTAAACCCCATATTTAAAAAGGTGAGTATTGGTGCGGGGAAGTATCCGGGTAAAAAAGATACCCTCATTGTAGATTTTGAAGAGCTTCCGATACCAGAAATAATTGCAAATGGTGATATAGAACTAGCTGCAGATGCCGTTTCGGTGAAAAATGAATTTTTACTTAAAGCTACTGGGAAAGATTCCAAAGCAAGACGCAAAGCTATGAAGAAAGACGTTGAATAAAAATATTTTTGTGGAAATTACTTCTGTCCGATCTTTTCGCGGCTGATCACAACCCCGGCGGGGGCGGCAATTATTTGATCATCCCCGCTCAGAACAATATCCCCACCGACTTCTTGTGCTACCTGATTTAACTCAGTAGTAATACGATTCATTAGTGAATCTTTAGTTCTTAATCGAGTTATATTGGAAATTACTAGGTCGCCGTCATAGATTTTGTCTTTAACCGCAATGACATCCTCTATATTTGAAATTTCAGCAATGTGAACTTGAAATGTTCCTTCCGCTGTTTTCTCGATATCGTCGCTATCTAGAGCTATGTAATCTTCGATGGTATGTTTACCGCCACCAAGAAGTTTGTCCACAAATCCCATAAGTAGATAAAGCGCAGGAGAGGGCATAGTTCTTACGGCCGGATTTTTATGGTAAATTTGTTTGAATGGGCGATATTTTAAGGATCGGATGTACAAATAAGAAGATTGTATTGTAATGCTTTTACATCTGAAAAATAAAAATTCGGATATGGCAAGATTTGTTATACATGAAGAAAAAGGACCTTTTAAAATATCAGCTATCGAGGAGCCTGCATTTATTTGCATGTGTGGTTTGTCGAAAGGCAAACCATATTGTGATAACACCCATATGAAAACTCTGGATGAAGAGGACGAGGTCACATACATATATGAAGGCGATGTGCGCTATGATGTGGATGAAGAAATGAGTTAAGTTTGATCAGAAAAAGTGGTAGATTTCATCGCCAACGTAGTGGATTGATTGAATAGCTTTTCCAGAACTTCCAAGCATATCAGTAGTAGGTACAATCGATCGCCCTATACAGAGTGCTTTTTCGTGGGCCTCTTCGAGGACAATTACTATATCGCCAGGTTCTATTGAAGGGTCCGCCCGAGTTATCCCAGGTTTCATTATATCGGCACCATTGGAAACAAAGCGGATTGCCCCCTGGTCCACAACGACAATATTTTTAGAAGGTGAGTAGGTATTTGCACCTTTTACGGTGAGTGAAGGGATACCATCAATATAACATGCGAGAGGTTCCTTATCAAGTAGAACCAAATCAATTTGGGAATCTGACAGTTCGACTAACTCATATGTTGATCCAGATAGTTCGACGCCGAAAGTGGCTAGAATTGAAGATTCAAAGGCGCGTATAGTGTCATTTCGGAGATTGTGGCGAGAAATAACCTGCATGGAAAAAAATAAATCGGAGGGGGCTTTAAAATTTGTATTGTAGAACATGAACGAAGATAGAGAGGAAAAGAAAGGAAATGGCGGACCAATTAAAATTCCAGCGGAGGTCTACAAACAAATAGTTGGAAAAAGGGAAGCCCTATTAGAGAAGTTGGGGATAGTAGAACAATTTCCAGAAGAGGTTATTGAGGAGGCAAAGGGGTGGGCGGATAGAAATAAAGAAGAAGTCTCACTTGAGCTTGAAAATAGAAGGGATTTGAGGGAACTTACCACGTGGACAACAGATCCGGCTAGTGCACAAGACTTTGATGATGCACTTAGTATTGCTGAGGAAGAAAAGGGATACAGAATTTGGGTGTATATAGCAGATGTGACGCATTATGTAACTCCAGATACGAAAACCTGGAAATTGGCCATGGAGAGGGGGAATTCAACATATATGTCAGGGCACACGATACACATGTTACCCAGGTATTTGGCAGAAGATGTCTGCTCCTTAGTTCCGGGGGAAGATCGGTTGGCACACACTGTAGAGATGTATATTAACAGAGATACACTGAGTTATGAGTCAATAGACATATATAAATCTGTGATTAGATCGGATGAACGACTAACATATAGAGAATGTGAAAAAAGATTAGGAGATCCAGATTTGCCACTACACAAAGAGTGTAAAACCATTTGTGAAGTCACAGAAAGATTACAGAAACAGCGAAAAGATGACGGGTCGCTTGTTCTTAATCAAAATAGGGACAGGTCGCACATGATAGTAGAAGAATGCATGCTTAAAGCGAATAAGGCCGTGACCCATGAATTGATGTGGAATAGAGGGGTAGAAGCTATGTATAGAGTCCATCCACAGCCCACTCCACGGGAATGGGATTCTGCGTTGCAAGAAATACAAAAACTCCCAGGAATAAATATTCCATCTGCTTCTTTGGAAGATCCAAGAATAGCCGTCAATGTTGCCATAGAAGCAGCAGAGGGGTATCAAATTGAAAAAATAAAAAGATCAGTGTTAAAAGTAATGCCAAGGGCCATGTATATGGCAGACCCATTTGGTGGACACCATGCATTGAACTTCGATGTTTATGGGCATTTTACATCTCCAATTCGGAGAATGAGTGATTTAATAAATCATTGGATTGTTCATATGAGGGAGATCCCTGAAAATATAGATGAGCTATGTAAGCGAGCGCAGGATCTACAGAAAACATCTGAACAATGTGAGAGAGAATATGACCAAATTCTACGTGATGAAGCATTAGACCCTGTGAGGATTCGGGATCAAGGAATAGAAGTCATAAAGGAATAAATGGATTATTCTCGCGAAGGTGGTAGGAAGAAATAGCACACTGTGGCTATGAAAAACAAACCACCCAAAGATATAAATGCGAGATCAAAAGAATAGTTATCTGCGATAAATCCAACCATAAAAGAAGCCAAAGCCCCAAGACCAATGAAAATGGATCTTAGAAGTCCCAGTCCAGATCCCTGTACTTTAGAGGGGATGGAAGAAGCCAAGTACGCATTATTTACAGGTGCAAGTCCTGCACGGGTTCCGAGTAGGATCGAGAGAAGAATTAAGGGGACAGTGCCATGGATGAAAGGTAGTGACAAGAGGCAAATAGTATGCAATGCTGCAAGAGATAACAGTAGTCTTCGTTCTCCATATTTATCAGAAATTATCCCAGAAATGGGTTGGGATATTGCACCAGTAATGAAGAACACAGAGAAAATCGTTGTTGCCATAGTAGCACTGGTGCTTTTCATAGTGATGAGGAAGAGGGGAAAGAATGACGTGAATCCTTGAAATGTAAAAACGGACAAAAGAGTTGCACTACTAACTAATAAAACATCTCTTTTAGACAACCCACCAATAAGTATTCGGATGTTTTTAGAAACTTCATAACGCCCCCATGTTGAAGAGGAAGGGGGTTTGAATGGAGAATTCCAAAGTAATAAAATTGCGATAATAAAAATGGGAATGCAAAAAATAAATCCAAATCTCCATCCAAAATAAGTCGCCAAAATGCCAGCAATGAAGGGCAATACTGCAGATCCAAGGTTGCCTGCAGAAAAGGTGAATCCTAAAACTGTTCCATCATTTTTAGGATATATTTTTGAGAGTGAAGTTACACGAGGAGTTCCAAAGAGACCAGATCCCAGGCCGAAAATTATACAGGCGAATATAAAAAAGTTGAAACTAGAGGTAAGTGAAAAAAGGATAACTCCAAGAGTTCCAATCAAAATGCTCAAAGTGAGAATTTTGCGTTCACCGAAATTATCTGAAAAAATGCCAGCAGGGAATTGAACTACCGAATATGCAATCCACAGTATAGTAATTGCACCCCCTGCTGCGGTTAAAGATAAATCATATTCAAGGATGACCCCGGGTAAAATAACGGGCATAACAAGACGCATACCTAAAACTAGAAACCAGCCGAGTGCTACAGAAACTAGAACTTTGCTTCTTCCGTCGTTTTTAAAAGTTTGAACTCCCGACCTCAAATTTTGTAGAGAAAATTGAGAAGGCATAGTGGAATGAAAATTAAATAAGAAATGTACTTGTACAAATATAGTGCACTGATCAAGATAATTCTTCTTATAGGCAAAATATGCCAATTATGCGTCGGATTCTTCGTCTGTTCAAATCCAATATTTGATAATGTCTCCTGCACAATATAAACAGGATAATGACTATTTTAATTATTGGAGCATCTGGCTTCATTGGAATCGATCTGGCCAATTATCTAGCAGATTCGGGTAACGAGGTAATCTGCATGGATGTGGCCCCGAACGAACTTTTGAAACATCCATCTATCGAGTTGGTCCAAGGTGACGTGACAGATTATGAATATATTTCAGAGTTGGTCAGCACCAAAGGTGTTGAAAAAATTGTTAATTTGTCTGCCATAGTGGGTGGTGCATCTCATAAATTCCCAACCAAAGCGGTTGCAGTAAATTGCATGGGTTTTGACAACGTACTCCGCGCATCTGTTGAGCATGATGTTTCTAGAGTTGTTTGGACGAGTACCTATGGAATCTATGGAAAGTCCTATGACTACCCAGATGGGCACACTATCACGGAGGAATCAAAACCACTACCTTCGTATTATCGGTATCCAAATGAAACTCTTTACGCGGCCACCAAACAATTGAATGAGCACCAATCTCTTGTTTATGCGGCAAATCATGGTTTGAGTGTTCATGGAGTCAGACCTAGCTTGGTATTTGGACCTGGAAGGATTCGTGGATACATCACATCGCCTGGGAGGAAATTCATGTGGGCGGCGGAGTTTGTGCAAAAGGCGGTAGCGGGAGAAGAATGCGAAATAGATCTGTCCCCAGATGATCAACTCAATATGGTGTACGTAAACGATGCAGTACGTCTAATGAGTCTCATTTTGGACGCGGATTCACCCGCACATCCAGTTTATAATACAGGAGGCCATACGATTTCAGTTAGAGATCTAGCAGCACTCATCGAGGAACTCACAGGTACACCAGTTACTTGGAATGACGATGCGAAGCCATGGGGGAGACCACCGATTGTGAGTCATTCTCGGGCGGCCGATGACTTTGGGTATGAATTAACTTCTTTGTCTGACTCGATCTTAGATTATATTTCTAGGTTATAATTTTTGAAATTTTTTTGAGTTTAATGTGCCGGTCCTTCTCCTAATTCTTCAATGTGAGGTCCCTCGTCTCTTCGAAGGAATGAAGTTGCACATTTAATACCGCCACCATAGCTTTTGGCGTAGTCAAAGTCGACTGAAATCGTTTCGATTCCTTTAGATTCTAGGTTTTTGATTGTTTCTTTTGCTGCACCATTGATCATCACTTTACCTGGCTCCAATATTATCAAATTGCAAGGGAAACTCTCTCTTTGTTCTTTTTCAGATACTTCTATAATCTCCACGTTTTGACTTTTTAACCATCGTTGTGTTTCATAATCGCAGAATCCAGGATATAATAGTACCAGTCCAATATCTACGGGTGCAAACCACATATCTAGGTGCATGCAATGGCCATCCCTCCACGAAAATGATTCATGAGGACCGGGGGGGCGAGTGACTTGTATATGTTCAACTCCAGAAGCGCGCATGACAGGAGTAATTTGGTCGATTGCCTCTTGGTTTCCATCAGTAGATAAGTAGGTCATCCAGATGTTTTCTGCCAACCACTGAGTTGCCCCTATCTCGTGAATTCCATGTCCGTGTATGGTCAAAAGTATGGGAATTCCCATTTCCACATAACATTGCATCGCGGGGCGCGTTCTTCCCCGTATCCATGGTGCAGCTGCTCTCGGCATGATTGCACCTCCGTTTATCACCAAGCCGATATTTGACATGGTTCTTTTTAGTAAACCATGAGGTCCCTCAGGGGGGAAATCGAATTCCCACCAATGGAGATTGACTCCTTCTTCTTTGAGTATATCAGTCATCATATCATGATTTGTCCTAATCTCCTCTATAGAAGGGAATTCTTTGGGTGCCATGAAATATGCTGAATCGTCGGACCACATAGGGTGGACTTCGTGAGGCATTGGATATCTAACAGCCACATCTGTCAAACGGCCAATTCCTTGTGAACCCCAATCCTTGCCCCAATACTTTTCCATTTCATCAAGCCATCCTACTTCTTCTTGATATTTCACAAAATTTGGAACTTTGTTTGCTTCATAGTAGGGGTAATCTTCTGCAGAATATTGTTCCAATATCTCTGCGTGATCCTCATAATTTCCTTTGTCTACTATCTCTTCCTTGCTTTTTCTATATGGCATCGTAAGTGTGTCTTATACTCTCACACGTATAATTTAAAGGTTAATTATTCCAAAGGTGTTATCTACTCCTCTTGGCATATCACATTCATGCTCATTGAGTCGCTAAAATATGTTACAAACAATCTCAGAATGGTGCTAGGTTTCTCCTTGTTCGGCGTGATAGTGATACTCCCTACTTTAGCCACTATGTTTGCAGTAGTTTCTTTGGCAGAGAATGGTGTAAATTCGTTTTCAATGATACTATTGATAGTATCCTTAATCGCAGTTGTGCTAATGATGTTATTTCTGCAAGGATACGTCATAAAACTCATTCGATCTCGTTCTTCAGGGGATGATCGAGCCCCTGCTCTCCGTTAGGGATCGCTCTCAGGTCT
>JAKURE010000037.1 GCA_022450005.1 Halobacteriales archaeon | reverse complement strand
CATCCCAGATGCGCAATTCGTTGTGAATACAAAAACAATTATTTTTGATCATAATAGCGACAAAACGTTCGTTGCATTTACACCTCTAATAACTGAAGAAACCAACTTAAAAATTCTATATGATTCATTGTGCCAAGAGGCGGACGAGATAGAAAAGAAACTGGGGGCTGCAGAAGAACCAAGAATGGGAAAAGTCACAATTTATGAAGAAAGGATAGGCAGTAGAACGGAATATGAATCCTCGGTGGAACGGGTAATCGAATACGTGTTAAGCGGAGACATATACCAAGGAGTGTTATCTAGGAAGAGAGAGATACAATGTAAAGTAGACCCCGTGGAACTTTATGCATCGCTAAAAAGTGTGAATCCATCTCCGTATATGTATCTTCTAAAATTTGGTAATTTTGCCATCGTAGGGGCTAGTCCAGAAACTCTGATTTCAATTAGAGGTAGGCGCGTGATTTCAAATCCTATTGCAGGTACTTGTGCGAGGGGAAAAGATCTAAATGAGGATCTATTATTTTCTCAAAAAATGTTGTCAGATAAAAAGGAGTTGTCAGAACATACTATGCTTGTGGATTTGGCTCGGAATGATGTAAGAAGAGTTTGTTTGCCCGGTACGGTCGAAGTTGAGGAATTCATGAATGTGTTAAAATATAGTCATGTTCAGCATATAGAAAGCACGGTCACGGGGGAGCTGGATTTGGAATATACTTCATTTGATGCTACGCGTGCTACATTCCCTGCGGGGACGTTGTCTGGCGCCCCTAAGATAAGGGCAATGGAGATTATACATGAACTAGAATCCACACCAAGGGGCGTGTATGGAGGGGGTGTTGGGTACTATTCATGGGATGGTGATGCTGATTTTGCCATCGTAATTAGAACTGCAACTATTGAATTGGGAGAAGTTGATACTATAACCATACAGGCAGGAGCGGGAATTGTAGCAGACTCTATTCCAGAAAAGGAATATGAAGAAACGGAGAAAAAAATGCATGCAGTTCTAGAATCGGTGTATCGGCTGGTAGAGGAGGATCAAGAAGAATAATGACGAAAATACTTTTCATTGATAATTTCGATTCGTTTACATATAATCTTGTAGATTACGTAAGTGCTCATTCAGAAACTGAAGTACTACTCAACACTGCTTCAGTGGAAGAAATATATGAAATGGAACCAGATGCAATAGTGATTAGTCCAGGGCCAGGGCACCCAAAGAATCCAAGAGATGTGGGGGTAACTTTAGAGGTACTAAAAAGGGTAAGTCCCACGATCCCAACATTCGGTGTTTGTCTTGGGCTGGAAGCTGCAGTTTATGCATACGGTGGTAAAATTGGCCGGGCCCCGTCTCCTATTCATGGACAATCTTCACAAATAAGCCATGATGGAGAAGGTGTTTTTGAAGGCATAGATCAAAATTTTGAAGGTGCTCGTTATCATTCTTTGGTTGCTACAGAAGTTCCAAAATGCTTCAAAGTTACTGCAACCACAATGCAAGGTGGGTCTAAAATTGTGATGGGAATTAGGCATGTAGAATTCCCAATAGAATGTGTGCAATTCCATCCGGAAAGTATACTCACAAAAGTGGGTAAGAAAATAATATTAAATTTCACCTCAAAGATTGTCTGACAAAAGTAAAATTAAAGGTACACTTCTACTGGAAAAACGAATTGATGAGTCTACATGGAGATTGTAAATTATTACTTTCACCATGCTCACAAGAAACTTATATTGCCAGAGTTACCTAAATTAAATCCTCTAATAAGTTGATCGAGGTAACGCGGTTCGCCGTGCGGGATAACTTATAGCGCTGTGAGCGCTGCATGTGGAGGAATTATGAAAAAAACAAACTCAATGATTAAAATAAATAGTAGAGGTAAAATGGGAAATGAGTGAAACAAGGGCTCGGGCAGATAAAGATGCAATTGTACTTCCAGTGAAGCGCACCGATGGGGTGACTTTGGAAGAGCGCCTTACAAAGAATGCATACCAGAATATCCTCCCAGCGAGATACTTACGAAAGGATGCAAAAGGTGAGATCGTAGAACCTCCCGAGAAACTATTCAGACGGATTGCAAACAATATCGCCCTGGCAGAAGCGGTGTATGAGGCAGATAGACAAAATGTAAAAATAACAGTTACCCCAGATCAGATTAAACCCAACCATCCTCGGAGGGAAAAATTAATTAAAGAGGTATTTGGAGAAGGGTCCACTGACAACGGTGAGATCATAGTCGCAGATAATATGAGCGCGGAGTTGACGGACCGAAATGTAAGTAAATTCAGTTATGAAACAATTATACCATTGCTTCCAGAGGACGTTCGAGAGCATGTAGAATCTATTGCAGATCAATTTTGTGAATTCATGGAAGATTTATCATTTATACCAAATTCGCCTACTATAATGAATGCGGGCGATGAGCTCCAGCAACTTTCGGCTTGTTTTGTTGATTCCCCAAAAGATGACATAGTAGATATTCATCATACGGCATTGGAAGCGGCCCAGGTTTTCCAGTCCGGAGGGGGAATGGGTTATGCATTTTGGCGAATACGGCCATATGGAGATACAGTAGGGTCCACGGGTGGAATTGCTTCGGGTCCAATAACGTTTATGGAAACTTTCGATCAGATGTGTGAGACAATCGCACAGGGCGGGTCGAGGAGAGGTGCCCAGATGGCCATTATGCGCATTTCCCACCCAGACGTGATCGAATTCATTCATGCGAAAAATAAAGATGTTTCACTAGCGCATTCTCTCAAGTTGAACGATCCAGACGACTACACATACACGACGTTTAACGAGGCACTAGCAGAAGCTAGAACTCTTCTTGATGAAGAGGGACGAGTTCCCAAGCATCTTAGGAATGCAGTAGAAGGTCACTTATCTAATTTTAATGTTTCCGTTGGTGTGACTGACGAGTTTATGAAAGCATTGGAAGAAGACAGAGAATATACTTTGTTAAATCCACGAACTGGAGATCCCCACATTGCTACAAAATATACTTTAGAAATGTATGATAGATATGATTTGGGGGACTATGTAAAAGTTGGAGAACCTCTGGCAATCCCCGCATCGATTTTGTGGGAGCGCATCGTGGATGGTGCATGGGAAAATGGTGAACCGGGAATAATATATCTTGACCGTGTGAACCAAGCTCACTCATTCCCCGTTGAATCTACCCCAACGGGAGATTCTTCCCCCTATGAGATTTTAGCAACGAATCCGTGCGGAGAGCAGCCATTGATGGAATATGAAGCGTGCAATCTAGGCCATATCAATCTGTCTACACTTGCGTCTTTGGAGGCCCCAGATTGGAGGACGTGGTCGAATGAAAAAGGAAGATCAGATAGAGAACTCGGAGAATTAATGTCGGATTTCATCCACGTGGCGATGGATATGGAAGAGTTTGATAGGCGGATTGAATTGGGCACTCGTTTTCTTGAAAATGTATGCACTATGTCAGATTTCCCGGTAGAACGGATTGAAGAGACAGTTTACAACAATAGAAAGATAGGGTTGGGCATAATGGGTTTGGCCCAACTATATGTTCAGCTTGGTTTGAAATATGGATCTCCTGAAGGAAATGAACTAGCTAGGCAAGTGATGATTTACATTAATCATACGTCGAAATGGACTTCTCATGAATTGGCAGAAATAAGAGGTTCGTTTGAAAACTGGCCAGATTCTAAGTACGCAGACCCTGTGGAGTATGCAGAATGGTTTACAAAGGAAACAGGATTGAACCCCGAAGAGTGGAAAGAGGGATTCTCAATACGGAATCATAATACCACCACAATAGCACCCACAGGAACGACTAGTATGATTGCAAACACCACAGGTGGGTGTGAACCAATATACAGTGTAGCATATTATAAAAATGTGTCAGACGATGTTCAAGGGGATGAGATGCTAGTTGAGTTTGATGATTATTTTTTAAGAACAATAGAAGCTAATGGGATCGATGTGGACGTGGTGAAGGAAGAGGCACTGTCCCAGATGCAAAATAATGAATTCAAAGGAATTGGTGGGTTGACAACAGTCCCAGATGCAATCGGAGAATTGTTTGTAGTATCTTCTGAAGTTTCGGCCATAGAACATGCGAGTGTACAATGTGCATGTCAAGAAGGCGTGGATTCGGCTATTTCTAAAACTTGCAATTTCCCAAATAACGCAACGGCAGAAGAGATGGATGAAGTGTATCGCTACATTTACCGAAATGGGGGGAAGGGAGTAACAGTATACAGAGACGGATCTAGAACTAAACAGGTTCTCACAACACGCGCGCAAAATGCTGAATTTATAGATTCGGGAGATGGCGGATCTGCAGATCAGCTGTTAGAATATATTGATACACACTTTGACAGTTTGTCAGAATTTTTGAATCATGAAGCAATCCGTGCCAAAATTACAGAGGAATGGAAACACCATGGTGAAGATCTCAGCATATGGGATGTTCCAGCACTTACTTACGGCAAGTCTCGGAAAAGACCCCGCCCGGGCGTCCTATATGGACTTACACAAAGGATAGACACAGGATATGGAAAATTATATGTGAATATAAATGAGGATGAACGGGGGAGACCATTTGAATTGTTTGCAAATATTGGAAATTCGGGAGGGTTTACGGCTAGTTTCACAGAAGCGTTGGCAAAAATAGTTTCGACTGCATTGAGATCTGGAGTCGATCCCCGAGAGATCGCGGGTGAATTGAAAGGAATCCGATCACCTAAAATTGCGTGGGATCGAGGGGGTCAAATACAATCGATACCGGATGCAATAGGTACCGCTATGAAACGATACTTGGATGGCGAAATTCACAAAGAGTACCCTCAACAAAAGAATTTATCTGAAATTAACAAAGGGGAAGCAAATCAAGAGGCTATGAAGAAGGTTGCACCGTTGGTAGTGGATGTAACTCAATCGTTAATCGATGCAGGAGAAAGTCCAGAATGTCCTTCGTGTGGATCTTTGACATTGAATTTTTCAGAGGGTTGTAAGACGTGTGAATCGTGCGGATGGTCTGAGTGTTAGGGCCATTTTAGAGAAAAAATAAGTACAATACTTTTTAGTAAACAAAGGGATTATCTAGTGGTATGCATGGCTCGAAACTATTAGTTTCAGTATTAGAGGACACCGGTGTAGATTGTGCATTTGGATTGGCAGGATCTACTAATCTAGGTATTCTCGATGAGATCGCAAAGAGCAAGATTAAATTTTACACTACTCGGCATGAACAGGTCGCCACGGGAATGGCAACCGGGTATGCGCTTGCTACAAGGAAGCCAACTGCTGCAGTAGTACATGTAGGCCCAGGGGCTGCCAACATGATTTTAGGGATGGCCTCAGCATATAGAGAAAATGTCCCTGTGGTTGCTATAACAGGCAACGAACCTAGCTATAACCTTGGAAGAAATGTAAAGCACGAATGGGATGTGCTCCAAGTTTTTGAACGTATTACTAAATACAACGTCCGTATGGGAAGAGAAAATACACATGACCAAATCCGAGATGCAGTAACACAATCAGTAACGGGCATCCCTGGGCCAGTGCACATAGATGTACCTCATAATTTGGAAAATGAAACATTTCCAGATCTTGATGAAAACTTGAGGAAAAAAACGAGATCGCATGAATATATAGCATCGATGAATAGGTGCCGTCCAAGTCCAGAAAAATTGGACCAGGTTATTGAGCTACTTTCCAAAGCAAAACGCCCTTTAATAATTGCAGGTAGTGAAACCAGGTGGTTTGATTCTTCTAATGAATTGAAAATTCTTGCAGAGAAAATGCAAATCCCAGTTGCAAATACACACAATGCACGGGGGGCGCTATCAGAAGAACATCCATTGTCAATTGGCCTAGTTGGTTGGATTGGGCTTAAACCAACAAATGGCTACCTTGAAAATTCAGATCTTATTATAGCGATAGGGGCCAGCTTATCGGACTATACCACTTCGGATTGGAAGAGAATTAATCCGGATGCATCTATCGTACACATTACTATGCGGCCGAGAGAACTAAATCGGCAATATGTGGCCGATGTCAATGTGATGGCAGATTCTACATCCGCAATATTGGATTTAAATGACAAACTTGCAATAAGTAAGAAAGATATTTCATTTAAAAATATTTCTTCAGTGGCAAGAAAGGAATATGAAGATGCACGGAATTCTATTTTTAATGTTAATGAGCCCCGTGGCGAGAGTGGTGTTGACCCGGCACCGATACTCCATTTGCTAGATGGTTTTGCAGGAGATTATTCATTTGTGACAGGAGGGGGAATACATGCTAAATTTGCGCGGCATTTGCCAGTGACTAGCATCAATGGGCATTTTGGAACTCTTAATTTTTCAGGCATGAGTCAAGGTTTGCCGCTGGCTATGGGGGCCCAAATAGCCCTTGATGAGCAAGTATTCGTGTTTGAAGGGGATGGGGGATTCGCGATGGTTATGCAAGATCTAGAAACTGCAGTTAGAGAATCAATACCCGTGAAAATAATAATTTTCAATAATGATGCATATATGTCTCAAACCGTGAGACAACATCGGGCTTATGAGGGCAGGACTACAGGTTCTGTGTTCAAAAATCCAGACTTTGCAGCTTTTGCGAGAGATCTGGGTATGTTTGGGGAGTCAATTGAAGATAGTTCCCAGATTAAAGACACGATTGAGCGTTTTGTAGAGGTAAAGGGACCTGCACTAATTGATGCTCATGTCGACCCCTGGATTGGAACTGAGTTTCTTAATGCAGAGTTAAATAAATAAAATATACAGAGGATTGGTATCGGTATGATAATAATCATTGAAAAGCTAAATAGAAGTATATAATGCAGCCATTCAGACTATTTCTTCCAGAATCTTTTGAAGAAGCAATTCAATTAATGAAAGAACATGGTGCAAAACCGATATCGGGGGGTACTGCAGTTACAACTTTAATTAAAGAAAAAATATTCCAACCAACGACGATGGTGAATCTTAGAAAATTAGAGAAGGATCACTCCTATATTGTAGAGGAAAATGGACAAATTAAAATTGGTGCGTTGACCACATTGCGGGATATAGAAACAAGTGAAATTGTGAAAAGAAATCACCCTGTTGTTTCAAATTGTCTTTCAAAAATTGCGAGTATTAGGATTAGAAATGTTGCCACAATAGGCGGGAATTTGGCCCATGCAGATCCGGATCTGGACCTCCCCCCAGTTTTAGCAGGGTTGGATGCCCACATAGACATAATAGGAGAAGATGGAGAACGTTCCATGGACATCAAGGAGTTCATACAGGGATATTATGAAACCGATTTAAAAGAAGGAGAGTTAATAAAATCGATTAAAATACCGATCATGCCAGATAGAAAGGGAATTTATTTGAAACATCGTTCGTTATCAGAGGCAGATTGGCCATGTGTAGGTGTTGCTGCGTTTGTTGATGAAGCCCCGGGTTCAGTTCCAGTAGTATTCATAAATTCGGTTGCAGACACACCCATAATGAAAGTTGAAGGGATACAAGAGATGTTCTCAGAAGGGATAACCACAGAGGCGATTGACAAAGTAGGAGAACTTGCGGCGGACCAATGTGAACCGATAGGAGATGCACGAGGATCGGTATGGTATAAGAGGAAAATGGCAGGGGCATTCACGATACGTGCCCTGAGAGAAATTACCGGAGTGGGAGAGTCACTAATATAATTGGATAGAATCAATGTCAACGCAAATACCCATAATAGAACAAGATAGAAAGGCCAAGAAAGCGGGAACCATAGGAAAGCACATACTTCGGTTAGATGGTGAGAGCAAAGTCACAGGATCCGTGGCATATACAGATGATCTCCCTTTTGAAGGATATTATGCAGAAGTCATCAGGAGCAATATTGCGCATGGGGAAATAATTTCCATCTCTACAGAAGCTGCAGAAGCCATACCAGGAGTCGTTGCAGTTGTTACAGGGGACGATCTTGAAAATGCAGATTGGATCTCTCCTTATGTGGGGCCGGCGTTTAGAGACCAGCCTGTTTTGGCTATTGGAAAGGTTCGGTACGTGGGAGAACCAGTCGCGGCGGTTATTGCAGAACGCCCGGATATAGCATCGTTGGCAGCTACCGAAGTGGTTGTGGAGTGTGACAAGCTGAGAAGTGTAACTGACGTGAATAAAGCTAGAAAGAAAACCGCCCCATTGTTGCATGAGAGTGGAGAATCTGCTGCGGTTTTTGAAGATCTAGCTACAGTTCATCGTAGTGAAGAGCCCAATGTTGCATACACTTATGAGCTAGATGTGGGAGACGTGGAGAAAGGATTTGAAGAAGCCGACATAGTGCTTGAAGGAAAATATGCTACACCAATGGTTCAGCACACACATCTTGAACCGTTTGTGACAATTGCTAGTTATAATGTGTCAAATAATTCTTTTAAGATAATAACAGGAAACCAAACCCCGCATTTTGTCCGTAGAGAGGTTGCGCGCATATTTGACATCCCTTCTTCAAAAGTTGAAGTTGAAGTTCCACAGATGGGAGGTGCGTTTGGTTCGAGGACATATGTCTGAATAGAACCGTTGGTTGCGGCATTGTCTAGATCAGTAGAGGCCCCAGTAAAACTCCGTCAAACATCTAGTGAATCATTCGATACTTCGGTCAGAGATGGGACCCAAACAAGAGTTAAGACGGGGGTGACAATTGACGGAAATATTGTAGCTCAGGAAGTGGAGGTCATATGGGATAGCGGGGCATATGCAGATATCAGTCCCAGAAAAGTGAAGAAGGCAGGATATACC
>JAKURE010000036.1 GCA_022450005.1 Halobacteriales archaeon | reverse complement strand
TTGATTTCTTCATTAGGAGGGGATTGTTCCTCTTTTTCCACTATTATTTCTTCTACAACGGGAGCAGGATCAGAAACATCGGTAGGTTCTGTAGATTCAGATGTTGGAGCCAATAGATCATCTATTGCCTCGGTTTCTGGGACAGGGCCAGATTCTGAGTCAGTTGGTTCTTCTTCACCAGGGATTGTGTCAAGGATTCTGAAATCGTCGGGCAGTTGGGCACCGGGAGGGATTATTTTTACATTTACTCCGATAGTACCTAGTTTGAGTATTGCCACGGATTGGCCCCGATCGACTATTTCTGCGGCGGGTTCACCGTTATGTTTGATATATCCACGATTGAATTTTTCAACCCTACCACGTGCCCCAGTGACTTTTCCGGATAAAACTATTTCAGCACCTAGCGCTCCTGATGACATAATTCGATCTACTGTTGTGTGACCCGCTTTTCGGAAATACCAACCACGTTCCAATGCATTGGCCAATCTATCAGCAACTATTTGTGCGTTCAGATCAGGTTCGTTGATCTCTTGTACATCTATTTGAGGATCATCTAGATCGAAATTGGCTTTGAGAGCTGCAGTTATCTCACGTATTTTTTTGCCGCTTTTTCCAATTACCATTCCAGGTTTTTCTGCTTTGAGTACGATTTGAGTCCCCATAGGAGTCTTAGCTATCTCCATACCTCCATAACCCGCACGTTGAAGGGTAGACTCTAGATACTCATTTATTTGAGAGTTTTTCAGGCCTTTCTGTATGAATTGATGTTCATCTGCCATCTAAGAATCAGCCTCCAAAATTAGTTCAACGTCTACTAGGGTTGTGTTCCAAGGGGTAGCACGGCCGAACGCTCTGGGTTTTCTGCCACGTCGGACTCCAACTTTATGTGCTGCAACATGCATTATCTTCATAGAGGGGGAATCTAGACCTTTATTTTCTGCATTCCCCATAGCATTAGTTATTAAATTTAAGAATGCTCGAGAGGCTTTTTCAGGATATCTTCCCGCATCCCATCCAATAATATCCTTTCTGTGTCCTACTCCACTGTTATGAGTTCGGAAGGGAATGGATCGTTTCTTATCTATTACGTCTTCCAAATAGGAGATAGCATCGGACGTGGTCTTTCCTTTAATTGCGCGGGATATTTCACGCGAATGTTTTGGACTGATTGGTTGGTTGCGGATTATCGCCCTAGCGGTTGTGTTTTGGTCGGATTGTACTGAATAGTTGATTCCCATGATTTTATTTAAGTGGTACGAATTTTGAGGACCTGGTTGCACCTACACCGGCTTGTCCATGTTTGACCCTATTTCGAGTGAGTTGGAATTCCCCAAGATAATATCCCAGCATATCTTCCTCAATTTTCACGCGTTTGAAGCTTTGTCCGTTGTAAACGGCAAAAGTCAATCCAATGAATTCGGGTAGAACGGGCATGTCACGAATATGTGTTCGTATGGGTTGGCTTGCAGTAGATACGGGATCCCTCTTACTCGCCTTTTCACGTAACTTTTCATGCTCTGCTGAAAGTCCCCGTTTAAGTGTTCTTCGGGCTCTTGCAGGGAGTAATTCTGCTACCTCGTCGATACTAAGAGCTTGTAATTGTTCAGTGGTGTATCCACGGTATGTGAATTCTCCTTCTTGGCCAGTGAGGTAATCTACCTTATTGTTCATCTAGAACCACCTCTACCAGTTCTTCTAGAAGCAATTGCACCAACTTTTCGTCCGGGTGGGGCGCCTCTTGCGACACTTTTTGGACGGCCAGGGTGTTGTCTTCCACCTCCCCCGAAAGGGTGGTCGCATGCATTCATTGCAACACCCCTTACACGGGGGTATTTCGTGCCTCTTGCACGCAATTTATGGAATTTTTTACCAGCTTTGACAAATGGTTTTTCAGTTCGTCCTCCGCCCGCTACGACGCCAATAGTTGCACGGCATCTAGGGTTTAATCGTTTGATTTCACCAGAGGGTAATTTGACCATTGCAGCATGGACATCATGACTAATCAAAGTGGCACTTACACCGCTAGATCTGACAAATTTTCCTCCATCGCCAGGTCTGGATTCTATGTTGCAAACCGGAAGGCCTTCGGGTATTTCTGAGAGGGGCAAAGTATTTCCTGGTTTTATTTCTGCAGATATTCCGATTGCGATGGAATCTCCAACTGCTATTCCTTCAGGGGCGAGGACGTATCGGCGATCGCCATCGTTGAATTCCACAAGTGCGACAGGGGCACTTCTTGCGGGATCGTGCTCGATGTCAACTACAGTTCCTTGGACAGTATCAGAATCAGTTGGGGTGGTTTTATGAGTAAGATTTGCTTTATATTTATGAGAAGGGGCTTTGAAAGTGGAACTTCCAGAAGTCCCAGCCCTTCCACGTCTCTGTCCTTGAATTCTACGTCCCATAATTAGAATACCCCCACTCTAGATATTACGTCTTGGGCGTCGTCTTCTGCGGATAATTGTACTGTTGCTTTTTTGGTTCCTTTCATTGTTATTTGAGTATTTACTTTAGTTACGGAGACATCATAGTGATCTTCAACTGCTTGTTTAATTTCAGGTTTAGAAGCACTAAGATCAACTATGAATACTAATTTATTTTCGAAATCAATGGAATCCATTGTTTTCTCAGTTATGAGAGGGTAAAGTAAAACATTCATTTGTTTTCCACCTCTTTGATAGCGCTTTCAGTCCATATCGTTAATCTCCCAGCATGAGTCCCAGGTGCTAGATCTTCTGTATTAACTTCGCTAGCTGTTACTGCATCCACTCCGGGGACATTCTGTGCAGCTAAAAGTGCTTTTCCAGAAGTAACTAACAGGATAGATTTGGAACGTTTGTACTTTCTTCCTCTAGTTTTTCCTCGCCCTGCACGGACTTTTGGTGAAGCAGATCTATCGAGATCAGAAGAGATCCCAATATTGTTTAACACTTCGAGGACTTCTTTTGTTTTTGTTAAATCGGAAAGATCATCTGTGATCACGATGGGTAAAGTAATTTTATCATCGAAGTTGTGCCCTCTAGAACGGACTAGGTCTACATTTGCTGTTGCGGCAATGGCGCTTCGAATTGCCAATCGTCGTTCTTTGTCATTTATTTTTAAAGAATAAGATTTAGTAGATTTGGGAGGGTGACATCTTCTGCCACTGTTAGTGTTTGGTGATTTTCTTCCTCGTCCATTGGATCGGGGAACCTGTGCAAGTCCACGTCCAGTACCTAAAGACACTGCAGAAGTTCTTTTCCCAGCAAATGGATCGGAACCATAAGGTTGTTTTCGGTTTGCCTGAGAGGCTACTACAGCTTTTTGAATTAAATCTGGACGATAAGGGGTATTGAAAGTTGAGGGAAGATCTACCGTTCCTTCTTTAGTTCCTTTAAGATTGAATAGTGTAGCTTTCATAGTAAATTATCCTTGATTTGATGCTTTGGAAATGTGATGAATTTCAATGGGCGAATTAAGCCTGTTTGGTCGTATTGCTGGTCGGAATCTCAATAGACGTTTTTGAGGACCGGGTAGAGAACCATGTACGAGTATATGCGGACCATTAACTTCCCCATAGCCTATGAATCCACCAGATACAGATGCCTCATCTGCATTTCCGATAGAAACGAGACGTTTGTTATACTCTGTGCGTTGGTGGTAACCGGTTTGACCCTGTTGAGGTACAGTAGATCGTACACGGGAGGGATTCCAAGGTCCGAGATTTCCGATACGTCGTTTGAACCCTTGGCGGTAGTGTTTCCCTTTCCGTTTTTGAACCCCCCAACGTTTGACAGGTCCTTGTGTCCCTTTTCCTTTTGTGATGCCTGATACATCAAGGTAATCACCTTCAGAGAAAATATCGCTCACGTTGTGGATTCCACCATCGTGTAAGAGATTAAGTGCAAAATCCAATTTTTCAGAAATGGAGCCCCCACCAATTCTTGTTTCCATTAAGTCTGGTTTTTTCTTCGGGATTCCAGATATCGAGGATGGAACGGTGTGGGTTATCATCCGTATGTCTTCGATTTTATTCTGATCAGATAATTCTCTTAGTGTTTTCTCCGTTTCATCTAATTTGGATTTTTTAGGAGGAGATAAAGACCTGCTCAATGTTTCATGATAATCACCGACCCATGCTTCGGTTAAAGGATAGAGTCCATACGGGGTTTGTTCATATGCTCGAACGGCAATAGCATGCATAGGAGGGGTTTCAACGATGGTTACGGGGAATGTTTGTTCCATTTCAAAAAGAGGAGAATGTTGCTGATCATTTGTTGCAACTATGTGTGTCATTCCGGCTTTATATCCCGCAAAACCCTGGAGCCCCGGCTCATTGTCGCCTTCTGGCCATGAATTAAATCGCGGGACGTGATCCGCCGCGCGTTTCCGGGGGCCAAATGCGAGTGAACCTTTTCGAGGTCTATGCGTTCTAGGCATGATTGGTTGTGTGTTAGAGTGAAAACAATGCGAGAGAGGCTATCATTGCTTCTTCGGTTCGCACCGTTTCACTGCCTTGGTTTGGAATTGTATTGAGCCAACAATCGAACTTGGGGCCAGGGATATCTGGCTCAAGTATTTCTATGGGGTCTAACCCAAGAATCGTTGGCAAACCCCTGCCGGGGGCCCCAAATGCAACTGTCATTCCCTCCCGTTTTACTCGAGTAATAAGTCCATCGAGGTTCTTATTTTCGAGTAGAGTCCCATACCGGGATGCAGCGATTCTAATTCCCGCATCATTACGTTCTAATGCAGATTCTAGATCGGTGTTCTCGACTAAGATTCCTGGTGTAGAATCTGTTAATAGTCGAGCCCGGACTGGTTTTTCGGAAGATATTCTGACAGAAACGCGTTGTCCCTCTACAATATCCATATTAGTGGGAATTGTTAGGGAAATTGGGTTTTGCAGTCCACAAATTACCCAAACGCGATTATCAGGTCCGACCTGGGTCACTATTCCTTGTCTTAACGACTCTGAATCTTCTGATCCAGAGCCGGCCTGTGGTAAAATTCTAAGAGGTGGTAAGACTCCAGCATAAGCCAATTCTGGGCGCTGCCCCCATATTTCCTTGCGAAGATATGGAGGAGTCACAGCGTATCCCAGAACGGTGCTGATAAATCCCATACCTAAATCGCCCTCACCAGGGAGGTCTGGAAAAATGCAAAGGCGATCTATGTTGAAAATGGCAGCCGCACGGGCTATGTAGCCAAGTTTCAGAGTCGCCATTCGCATGTTCTCAGTTTCCCGAGTGAGCGAAGAAGGTATGAGAACTGTTCGAGTCATTGCATCGTCTTAGTTATCATACCACTAGACTGTAGCGATAATTTCTGATCCCCGCCCGTATAAGGGTGGCGCTTTGGTCCACGCCATGTGCCGCATTCGCATGGAAATACTATTTTAAGTCAGGTTTGAGAAAACTATGAAATTTGTTTTAAGAGTTTTGGGAGAGAGAAGGGGGAGAATCAGAATCATCGTTCGTAAGCTTTTTATGTATAACAAAGTTGACATTTGCTACTGGCGATAGTAGTGTAGTGGGATCACGTGACCTTGCCAAGGTCACAACCCGGGTTCGAATCCCGGCTTTCGCATGGAGATAGCGGAAGTCTATTAATTACTCTGTAAAATGGATCGTCTATGGAAGACATATGCGATAACGACTGGAACATATGCCCCCATTCCCAGAAATATAGATATGCAATAGATAGATTGGAGCAAGGGTTCGGGAATGGGACGCCCTAGTATTTTTACATTGAAAGTGACATTGTGTTGATTTTGTAAATATCGCATATCTAGATAGACAAAAATGGCAAGAATAAATCCTATAATATTCAAAAATCTATTTAAGTTTTGGACGGATTGTTGAGAGGCTAGAACTATGAAAGTCAATGTGAAAATAATTAAAATCGAATACAAATATCGATTGGAAATTGGAATGGATTTCATCAATAGTACTTTTCGAGAGGGAGGGATATATATGTTGTAAATACAAAAAATAGTAATGAAAGATACTAATTCAGAAAAAGGAGGGTTTTATAAAAAACGAAGGAAAGAAATTTCGGGGGAGGGAAAATCGATTCCAATAGGTTTTCAGGAGTTAGAACAGGAGGCAAAAAAGAAGCTTCGTCCAGGGCCATATGAATATACGTCGGGGGGTGCAGGGGCAGAACAGACGATGGCTTCTAATAGAAGAGAACTTGATCGATATAAAATTGTTCCTCGAATACTTAGGGATGTCTCAAAAATAGATATGGGAATTGATCTATTTGGGAAGAAACTTACAACTCCATTAATACTTGCACCAATAGGATCCCAAAGGATGTACCACCAAGATGGAGAGTTGGGTACTGCAAGGGCAGCGAGTAGACAGAATGTCCCGATAACATTGAGCACCTGGTCCTCTACGCCTCTAGAGATGGTTGCAGAAGTCATGGGAGATATGACTAAATTTTTTCAACTATACTGGATAAACGAATGGGAAGTTACAGCAAGTTTTGCATCTAGAGCAGAAAAGGCGGGGTATGATGCTATCTTCATCACGCTAGATGGTCAGCGGGGCGCATGGCAGCCGCGATCTATGGAGACCAATTACAGCGTGAATAGTGAATGGTCTACGGATAAAGATGCCCCTAAAGCTATATTTCTTTCAGACCCAGTAGTAGCAGATTCGTTAGGAATTGAGGTTGATAATTGGGACTCTGCTGATAAAAAAACAACTCAGTTAATAAAATCTAAGTATAAATACAATGCTAGTCTTACGTGGGCGGGTATTGAGAAACTTAGAGAAGTTGTGGACATCCCAATTGTATTGAAAGGGGTATTACATCCAGAAGATGCAAAAATGGCATTGGACATAGGAGTAGAGGGAATAGTAGTGTCTTCGCACGGGGGGAGAAGAATTGATGGAGCAATTGGCGCCGCGGGTGCACTAGGAAAAATTTCCGAAGTGGTAGGTGGGGAGATTCCAATTTTATTCGATAGTGGAGTTAGGACAGGGGCGGATGTATTCAAATCATTGGCACTAGGAGCAACTGCTGTACAGATCGGGCGCCCCTATGCATATGGACTAACACTTGCTGGAGAGCAGGGAGTCTATGAAATAATTGGAAATCTACTTGCAGAATTGGAGAGCACCATTGGAGTGGCAGGTTACAAAAACTTGAAGGAAGTTAAAGAGTCAGATGCATTGATGCATTACTCATGAATGCAGAAGTTACTTTAGAAATTGGTTTAGTGAGTTTCTAGCCCGTTTTGCTGCTTCTGCGGCGGATTTATCAAAAGTATCTCCTTCTCCTGCAAAAATAATACTTCTAGAAGCACTAACCAGTCCTGCGTTGCTAGAAGATAAGCAATACTTTGCAGCGGATTCTGCATCTCCTTTCTGGGCCCCTACACCAGGAACAAGGAAGGGAAGATCAGGGGTGAGGTTTCTTACACGTTGTAATTCATCAGGATTGGTCGCACCAACTACGAGACCGACGTTGCCGTTTTCATTCCAACTGTCTGCAAGTAGAGCGACGTGTTCATAGAGATGCATTCCAGAAGATAATTTTAGATTTTGTAGATCGGACCCACCAGGATTGGAGGTTCGGCACAATATGAAAATGCCTGCGTCAGATCTAGATAAAAATGGGCTTAGAGAGTCAATGCCCATATAGGGATTTGCAGTTATTGCGTCCGCCATATCGAGTAACTTCGCATACTGGTGTGCCGTGTTTCCTATGTCTGCTCTTTTTGCATCTAAAATAACCGGGACTCCTTTTCCATGGGCATATGCTATTGTTTCTACTAAAGAAGCCCACCCATCAGAATGCTCATAATAAGCTGCATTTGGTTTGTATGCAGCTGCGTAAGAATGGGTCGCATCGATGATGCGTCGATTGAAACTCCAAAGTGGCAAATCTTCGTCTTGGAGATGAGGGGGGAGGTGGGAAGGGTCGGGGTCGAGACCTATGCACAAGATACTACCTATAGAATTAATCCGGTTGGCAAGTAGTTCAAAGAAAGTCATTAAAGACACAATGTACGCCACACATTAGAAACATATCGGACAGATGCCAAATGGGAAGGAAGATTGTGAAATAAGATCAAGTAGATGTTATGTAAGGATTTTTGTTGATTGGTCAGAAAATTCCGACCGCTTCATTTTAATATATCGCGGGATTCGATTGTTGTATGCAGTTTCAAGGCCGTTCGAAGAGAACGAAAACGGGTGGACGGCTGAGTTCTTTCCGAAAAAAGAGAAAATCAGAACTTGGTCGGCTGCCAGCAAATACCAATATTGGAGAGACGCGGAGACAAATATTCAATTCGAGAAGTAAATCACAAAAAGTTAGAGCATTATCGATTGACAAAGTCACTGTTTCTGATGGGAATAAATCAATGACAGCTACCATAGAGAATGTAGTTTCGAATGCAGCTAATTTGAATTACGTCCGTCGTAATGTGATTACAAAGGGTGCAATAATAGATACCAGTGAAGGAAGAGCTAGGGTAACATCTAGACCCGGGCAGACCGGTCAAGTGAATGCTATTTTAGTCGGTAAAGACGAAGTATAAATCTGCGGAAAATAATGAAAAATATATAGGAAGTGGGTTGTGGAAGAAGTAGATCTTAAATCTGAAAAATACGAGAAACACCGTGCTGCGGGGAAAATTCTTGCAGAGACACTTTCGGAAGCCGTGAAGAGGGTTGAAGTGGGTGGGACTCACTTGGAAGTGGCAGAATTTGCAGAAAATAGAATTCGAGAGTTGGGGGGAGAACCCGCATTTCCAGTAAACATAAGTATAAATGAAGAAGCTTCTCACTCGACACCGGGTATGGATGAAAAAACCAAATTTGGGGAGGAAATGATCTGCTTAGATATAGGAGTTCATGTTGATGGGTGGATTGCAGATGCTGCCAAAACGGTGGATCTATCGGGGAATCCAAAACTTGTGGAGGCTGCAGAGGAAGCATTAAAAGCTGC
>JAKURE010000035.1 GCA_022450005.1 Halobacteriales archaeon | reverse complement strand
TTGTAGGAAAAACTTACACAGCAGCGGAAGCAACAGAAATGGGTATGGTCAATAAAGTGGTTCCTCATGCAGAATTGTAATCTGCCGCCCTGGATTGGGCACACGCAATTGGCTCAAAATCCCCTACTGCTATTAGAATGCTCAAGTATGCTTTCAATTTGGCCGACGACGGTTTGGTAGGTCAACAATTATTCGCGGGGGAAGCAACTAGACTCGCGTATGGAACTGAAGAGGCAAAAGAAGGCAGAGATGCATTTCTCTCCAAACGAAAACCAGACTTTTCAAAAAGTCCCTGGCATTTTTAATCTAACCCCTCATTCCAACTTCGTAACTATTTTTTCTCTCCCTGTATTCAATTCAAATTGTTATGGTGCATACTAAAGATTTTTTTACCAATCCGTGGGTAATTGCCATCCGTCTACATACACTTCCTGCTATTATTGCACCCATTTTTTTAGGAACGAGCATCGCATTTCATGATGGAATTCTCCACCCAACCGCGGTAGTTGTAATCCTGGCATGTGCTCTTCTAATCCAAATAGGAACGAACCTAGCAAATGATTACTATGATGCTCTAAATTCTGTAGATACTCCCGATAGAACTGGATTTGTTCGCGCAACAGCTTCTGGACTCATCTCACCACTTCACATGAAACAGGCCTGGATATTTGTTTTTAGCATCGCAGTGTTACTTGGTTTTTATCTCCTGTATCTTGGAGGGCTCCCAATTCTCTTAATAGGTTTACTCAGCATCGCCGCGGGAATACTTTATACAGGAGGTCCATACCCATTCGGTTACCATGGCCTCGGAGATCTATTTGTATTTATTTTCTTTGGTATCATTGCAGTTACAGGAACTTATTACATTCAAGCTGTAGCTACACTTTCATATTTTCCATTATGGTTCCCCCCTGGTACAATCACCACGATGTCGCTTATAGCTAGTATATCTATGGCCTCTCTCACCACTTCTATATTAGTTGTAAATAATATACGAGACATGGAAACCGATGAAAAGGCTGGGAAAATTACCCTATCCATCCATCTTGGAAAATTCTGGAGCAAAATGGAGTATTTATTTCTCATTTTATTAGCATTTGCCCCTCCCATATATTTCTACACATTTCTTAATTTCCCAAAAACTGTGCTACTTCCCTTACTCATATCCCCTTATGCAATTTCATTGGTATATCTAGTCATTTCAGACCCCACTCCGACCTCTTTCAATAAAATTTTAAAACACACGACTTTCTTGACATTATTTTTCTCTATCCTATTTGGATTTGGCATTTTTAACCCATTTTAACTCTCCCGGCGTTCTCGAAAAAATTAATCCAATGGGTGGCATTTGTTATTATAATGATTTCACTTCGCGAATTTTCTCTAACTCTCAATAAGCCCTTCTCTACCTCCTTTGGTACTCTTACTTCTAGAACTGGATTCCTCCTAAAAATTTCAGATTCAAAATCAGGAATTGGGGAATCTACCCCCCTCCATGGTTGGACCGAATCCTTGGCCTCTTGTAGAGCGGCATTAATTTCTGCAAAAAAAGATGCATCATTTGGTTCCTCTTTTGAAACCATACTAGAATCTTTATCAGCTACCCCATCTGCACGACATGGATTTTCCCTTTCTTTACTCGACGACATTTCCCATTCCAAAGGAATTCCATTGTACCAGTACCTAGGTTCTGACCATGTACATTCCATTCCTATTAATATCCCCATTGGAGATTCTTCACTAACCTCTACCGTAAACCAGTGCACGGCAGCAGTCAATTCTGGCGCAAAATCTCTAAAAATAAAAATTGGGAAACGGCCCCTAAAAGAAGATTTAACAAGACTATCTGCAGTTAGGGCAGCCGTTGGATCGGATATAGAACTCAGGGCAGACGTAAATGGGGCGTGGTCCCTCAAACAAGCACAAAAAGCAATCGAAAAATTAGAACAAATCGATTTGGATTACCTAGAACAACCATTACCAATGCAAGATCTAGAAGGGCATGCACTTCTTCGGAATGGCCCTGTCAATATCGCCCTTGATGAATCTTTAATCTCGAATACTCTGGAAGAGATACACAAAATGGATGCTGCAGATTTTGTCATACTAAAACCAATGGTATTGGGGGGAATCGACAATGCCTATACTCTCGCAAAAGAGGCTAGATCACTAAATATAGAACCTATAATCACCACTACTATCGACACAGTTGTCGCCCGAACCGCCGCAGTCCACCTAGCTGCTAGCTTATCTCCAATAAAAGCATGTGGCCTAGCAACTGGGCATATGCTGAAAGATGACATATCCTCCGACCCGTCTGTTCTAAAACAAGGGGAAATGATAGTTCCACAAACCCCCGGAAATGGTGTTTCTGTAGATTGGAGTTCTGTATGAAAGATCTCCTTTTTTACCGCGGGAAATCGACCCCAAATCAAGTCTCTCTTATCGACACTTCCGCCGATAAATATTGGACATATTCTTCTCTCAACGATGAAGTTAACAAACTTTCTACAATCCTCCTTCAAGAGGGCATCCGCCCTATGGAAAAAGTTGGTCTCTTTCTTGACACCTCCGTACAATCCATTTTGACTATCTATGCTCTACTTAGAATAGGCGTATTATGCGTTCCTATTTCTAATAAATCTTCTTCTGAAGAAATATCCAATTTCATTAACGCAGCGAAATTAAATAGACTATTCTGGCAAAGCAATTCGCCCAACGAATCTCTCGATTTTGAAATTCCATCCATTTCTCTTGAAAATCTTCCTCTTACCTCCTCGATTAACCCCTCCGATATTTCCTCCTCCCTCCCTCACGAGTCCCAACTTGATGATATATGCATTTTACTTTTTACCTCTGGTACGACTGGAATCTCTCCAAAAGCTGTTCCTCTCACCTACCGGAATCTACTATCTAGTTCCATCTCCTCCGCACTCCGCCTCAAAACAGATCTAAATGATATTTGGATATTATATTTGCCGTTACACCATATGGGTGGCCTTTCCCCCCTTTTTCGATCTATCATATCTGGAACTGCAATTGCCACAATAGATTCCCCCTCTCCTCAAAATCTACAATTATGCATGCAGAAATATAACATAACTTGCCTTTCCACAGTACCTACTTTGTTAACTAAGCTAATAAACGAACAAGTTGACCTATCAACTCTCAGAATTCTCCTACTTGGTGGTGGGTCCATTCCTGAAAGCCTACTAGATCGATGCAAATCACTTTCCATCCCTGTCTACCCAACTTATGGCGCAACTGAAACATCTTCCCAAATAGCAACCGCAACTCCCCTGGATTTGATAACTAATCCTGGCACCGTGGGGCGTCCTTTGAATTCATTAAACTTAGCTATCCAAAATGAACAAAATCAACCTGTGGATGAAGGTGAATACGGCGAAATAATAGTTTCAGGACCAATGGTTTCAAAGGGGTATTTCCCCCCTGATGTCCATTCCTTCTCAAAACTATCAAACCATACTTTTAGAACAGGGGACATTGGCTATATGAAGGGCGGTTTCTTGTGGATAATGGGCCGTATAGATGATCTAATTATAACGGGGGGCGAAAAAGTATACCCTGCAGAAATCGAAAATCTTCTCTTAACCCACCCCGATGTCTCCGATGTAGCAGTTTTCTCAGAACCTGATGATATGTGGGGTTCTAAAATAGTAGCCATTATAGTTAAAAATAATCCTGCCCTCTCCAAAGAAGAACTCCTCTCCTTTTGCCAAAAAAAATTATCAAAATATAAAATTCCAAAAACAATCCATTTCATTGATTCGATACCCAGAACTGTAACTGGAACTTTCAATTCCCTCACGTTCACATCTAATAACAAATAAATGCCTTCCCCCCCTCATCACTCTTTATGGCTACTTATCGAGACGTCCAAAATTTAAGTGAGGACGAAAAAAACGGTCTTAAATTCATTTATGAATCTGGAGGCACTCATCAGAGTTTATTTTGGAAAACCCTTGGCTTAACATCCGCAAAAGGTGGAAAAATCATTTCCAAGTTAGTTGAACTAGGCTTTGTCACCAAAGAAGCAGTAACATTTGAGGGTAGCAAGACCTACGCAATTTCCCCAGCGCCTATTGAAATTGATTATTCTCTTCTCATGGCTGAAGGCCACCTTTCCCCTTTTATATCTCACCAAGATATCGATGAAAATTCTTCAGAATTCACTCAGTGGATATTGAGCTTGCCCTCTCTTGAAGACCAATCCTCGTAGATTACTTTCAGTTATCTTTCCACTGCACTTCCTGCTCGTATCAATTTTTCCTCTTGAAACCTTGCACCAACAAATTGAATCCCAACAGGTCCTTCCCGTTTGTCCCATTCTGCAGGAACTGTGATGGCTGGCAACCCCGCAAGATTCACGGGAACTGTATTTGAGTCTGATAAATACATTTTAAGAGGATCCTTTTCCCCCTCTCCCAATTTGAATGGGAGCACTGGCATCGTAGGGGATGCGACAACATCAACGTCCTCGAACGCATTTTCAAATTCTTTACGGATCCAAGCTTTCACCCTCTGCGCCTTTGCATAATATCTATCTTGATATCCTGCTGATAATGCGTATGTTCCTAAGAGAATTCTTCTTTTTACTTCTTTTCCAAACCCATTCTCCCTTGAAGCAGAGAACATTTGATTCCAATCCCCTCCAAAACCACTAGCAATGCCATATCTAACACCATCGTATCTAGCCAAATTAGAAGATGCTTCTGACATGGCAATTATGTAGTACGCCGCAACAGCCTTCTCAAGTGATGGGAGTGTGATCTCTTTGATTATAGCTCCCCTCTCTTCCAACCGATCCATCGACAATTCAAATGGTCCTATCACATTTTTATCAATCCCTTTTACTAGTTCTGCCGGAATTCCCACCGTCATTCCTTCCACTTCCCCGTCTGCACAGTCTGCATATTTGGTATCTTTTCCATCACTTGAACTAGTTGAATCTCTCACGTCCCCTCCTGCTATCACATCTAACAATCGTGCCGCACCTTCTACCGTTCTTGCTATGGGTCCAATTTGTTCTAACGAATTTGCATATGCCACCAGCCCGTACCGAGAAACTAGTCCGTAAGTAGGTTTGATACCCACAACACCACAGAATGCAGCTGGGCATCTAATAGACCCTCCTGTATCCGTCCCTAAACCAAACATGGCTTCCCCCGAAGCAACAGCAGCGGCTGAGCCTCCCGACGATCCCCCTGCAACCCGACTCTCATCGTGCGGGTTCACTGTAGGCCCGAAAAAAGATGTTTCTGTAGTTGTACCCATTCCAAATTCATCCATATTAGTTTTTCCCACTACAATCGCACCAGCTGCCTTTATTTTATCCACTACTGTGGCATCATAAGGCGGAATATAATCCTTTAACATGGCAGACCCACACGTGGTGCGTATGCCCTTCGTGGAAATATTATCTTTTATTGCAACAGTACACCCTTCTAAAGCCCCTTTCTTATTACCTTTTGACTCAATTTTTGTTATAAACGAATTGATATCTTTCATCGAACTTTAGGACCTTTAAAATAATCTTCTTTTGTGTTTTCGTCTACATTCTGAAAAACTTCTCCTCGCAGCAACGATTCCCCTTCCCCATCATCACGCAATACGTTTTTGACATCCAATCGAATTTCAATTTCTGGGACCTCATCTAGAATCTCAAAATAGTTGATAATCTGCCTAAATTGTTTAGTAAACATTTCTACTTCTTCACCTTCAAGATTAATTTTGGCCAATTCTGAAATATGTTGGACCGTTTCTACATCAACTACACTCCGCTCACTCATGCCCTAGCTACTCTTGATTAGGCGGTAAGCTTTTCGAACCCGCCTTGCTATTTCCCCTTCTTCTTTATACGGCGTTTTACTACTCTATCCACTCCCGACATCCCTTGTGAGATAGTGGTCCATAGCGGGGTCCGTTGTCCCCAAACTTCCATTCTACCTTCTTTAATGGATTCTATTATGCCCTCCACTGTGTCCTCTTCCGTTTGAACTTCCACCCCTGCCATCCCCACCATTCTCGCAATATGGGCATCGGAACCCCCTGTCATCGCAATCCCGTACTTTTTTGCAAAACTCTTCGCCCGTCTATTACCCCTTCCTGTAATCAATCTAGAATTATATACTTCAATGGCATCTACTTTGGATAGTCTCTCATTTGAAATTCTAACTCCAACTCCGTGTCTTGTTTTTTGGAACGGGTGTGGTACTATCGCAACCCCTCCCAATTCTTGAATGCGCTCAACAGTTTCTTCAAACGAAAGTCCCTTATCAACACGTTCACGAATCCCAATAGCTAGGACATGACCAACATCACTAGTCACTTCCATACCCGGGATTGCAATAATATCATATACAGAAGATTTCTTTTCTGCCTCCAAACTAGCATCAATTTCATCATGGTCTGTTATTGCTATGGCATCCAACCCAACAAGGCTAGCCCTTTCTAATAGGTCTTCTACAGAATCTTTACCATCAAATGATAATTTCGAATGGGTGTGTAAGTCGGCTTTTATGAACATATTATCCGAATTTGGTCTCAGTTTGTCAAATTAAATCCTCTGCTTAAAAGTCACTCGAATCATTTATCCCCTCTTATCTGCACAATCTGCGTCCCGCTAAAGTCATGTATTCAGTAAATCATACATTTACCAAGGGCCCTTTCCCTTTCAATATGACACTCACCAATCGCATCATTCCTTGCATCGACGTAGATTTAGACCCAACTGGGAATGCAGTTGTATATACTGGCATCAACTTCGAAAATTTACGTTACACTGGTGACCCTGTAGAAATGGCACAAAAATATAATCAAGCAGGGGCAGACGAATTTGTTTTTCTAGATATCACTGCATCTTCCGATTCACGTTCTACAATGCTCAATGCAGTTTCGAACGTTGCAGATGAACTGTCCATCCCTCTCACAGTCGGGGGAGGAATCCGAACTAAAGAAGATGTTAAGAATACCCTTCGAGCTGGCGCAGACAAAGTTTCAATAAACACTGCTGCTCTATCCCGGCCTTCTTTAATAACCGAGTCCTCTGAGGCATTCGGTAATCAATGCATTGTGATTTCAATCGACGCACGGAGGAGATTCGACGAACACGGAGACCATTATGCCAAAATCAATGGAGAGTCTTGTTGGTTCGAATGTACTATTAAAGGCGGCCGTGAGGGAACTGGAATTGATGTTGTATCTTGGGTTCAAACTGCACAAAAACTTGGGGCGGGGGAGATATTTGTCAATTCGATCGATTCCGACGGAACTAAAGACGGATACGATATCCCTCTAACAAAATCTGTCTGCGATTCCGTTTCCACTCCTGTCATTGCTTCATCAGGGTGCGGATCGCCCCAACATATGTACGAGGTATTTGCAAATGCGGGGGCAAACGCAGCTCTAGCAGCCTCCATTTTCCACTTCGATGAGTACACGATTACAGAAACAAAAGAATATCTTCAATCCCGTGGAATTCCCATTCGACTATAATTCTATTTAATCCCTATTTCACTGCAGCTTGATACGCTTTCAAGAACTCACCATATGCCTTCTCTATACTTTTTGTTGCATCCCCAAGGGCCTCTAGTGGGTCTCTTCCATCAGTCTTCAGAGACAAAATAGGATCTATCTGTCCTCCCGACTGTATTGGATTTAAATCATATGTGGCAGCAGTTACGCCCTCTGTTTCCAGAAGGGCCCCTTTCAAAACATTCATGAACGTATGATTCTCCCCTTTAATTTCTATCATCAGCTCACTACTTTCTTTACTTAAAACCCGCAATTCCATAATGTGCTTAATAATGTAGTACATCTAAAAGTTTCGTTCTCCTAATAACAAGCCACTTTTATAGTTAATTGGCTTTTCATTTCTTAAATATGAACCCAAACAAAATGCGTGCCCTTGTATTTAACCAACACGGGGGGCCCGAAGTTTTGGAGTATGTAGAAGTAAATGTACCTACTCTATCGCCCACTGATATGTTGGTCGAAGTTCGTGCATGTGCACTAAACCATCTTGATATTTTTGTAAGAGAAGGGATACCCGGATCTCACCTATCCTTTCCTCACATTTCTGGGGGTGATATCTCTGGAGTTGTAGTCGATGTTGGAACTCAAGTAAAAGAAGTAGCAAAAGGAGACCGTGTGTTAGTAGATCCTCGGATAACTTGTGGAAAGTGTAGCTACTGTCTGACCGGCGAATCTAATCGTTGTAAGGGGAAAGAACACGGAAACTTAGGCGAAGAGTACTGGGGCGGTTTAGCTGAATATGTCGTAGCACCTGCTAAAAACGCTATAAAAATGCCGGGCCACGCAAGCTTCGAAGAAGCCGCGGCTTTACCAATTGCATATGCCACCGCATGGAGGATGCTTGTCACCCGTGCAAAACTCCAACCTGGGGAATCTGTTCTAATTCTTGGGGCTTCCGGTGGGCTTGGAACTGCAGGAGTTCAAATTGCAAATCTCATGGGGGCCGAAGTATATGCTGCCACTAGTACTGAAGAAAAAATGCAACTCGCACTCGAACGGGGTGCACACCACGTGATTAATTATGCGGAAGAAGACTTCTCACGTGCCATATGGGGCCTAACAGATAAACATGGAGTGGACGTTGTATTCGAACATGTCGGAAAAGAGACTTGGACTGGCAGCATTCGGTCCTTAGCAAATGGGGGTAGGGTTGTCACCTGCGGTGCAACCACGGGATATGACGCCATGACTGACATTCGATATCTATTCAGTAGAGAAATATCCATTTTAGGCAGCCGTGGATGGCAGAGGAAAGATCTACAACAACTCTCTTCTGTTGTTTGGCGCGGCGAATTGACTCCCATCATCGATCGAACACTCCCACTTGAAAGTGCTATTGATGGCCTTTTAGCAATGAAAAATAGAGACTTGACAGGCAAGGTGATAATAACTCCCTAATGCCCATTTCAACTACGAATTTGGGGGAAATTTTCCATTCTTCTGTTATACAAAACCCCGCTAAAATAGCTCTCATCGACGGTGAGAGTGGGGTTGAAATATCCTTTCAACAGCTTGAAATCAATACGGCAAAAGTAAGGTCGATCCTCGATTCTATGAATATTTCAAAAGGGGACCGGATAGCGTTATTTTTTCCAAATCAGATAGAGTTCCTATATGCACTTTTTGGCTCAATGAGGGCCGGGGCCGTGCCCGTGTTAATAAACATTGAATTGCCAATTGAAACTTGTTCTTATATAGTACGAGATGCTGGTGCCTCTCTAATTATATCTAGTTCTCAAAGCCATATTTTTCAAAAGGCCATCCAGTCTGCCCAGTCTTCCAAAATCTCTGACATACTTTTCTCCTGTGACGAAAAAGACCATTTTCCTGCGGATTCCCCCGATCTTTCTTTCCACAACCTTTCCCACCTAATGGATGCTGCTACTCCTTTGAGTGGGTCTGTTGAAGTCTTACCAAATGAT
>JAKURE010000034.1 GCA_022450005.1 Halobacteriales archaeon | reverse complement strand
ATTCTCATTATTCACTTGGAATTCCCACACCGATCGATATATCTGATCTATTATATCGCCTCCCGAAACTCCACCTTCTATCAGCAATATTTCCAATATTTTTCTGGCTTCTATGAAATCTCCCCCTAGTGCTTTTTCTACCATTGAATGTATGTCCTCTGGTCTTGCAGATGAGGCTGTCTTATACACTCCCTCTACTTCACCCTCTTCACCGGTTATTGTAGCAGCCTGAAGTGATTTTGTCGCCTTTCTCATGACCCCTTGGGATACATATATAATTGCTCCCACTCCCCCCTCTGTAATCGTTATCCCTTCTTCCTGCGCGATTTCTCTCACCTTCTCTGATATGGCTTCATCCGATAATGGTGGAAATCGAAACACTGCACACCTAGATTGGATTGGATCAATGATTCTGTTGGAATAATTGCATGATAGTATAAACCTAGTATTGTGAGAAAATTGTTCCATTGTTCTTCTCAAAGCACTTTGAGCATCTTTGGTTAGTGAATCTGCTTCATCGAGGAATATAATTTTGTAGTCATATTTCCCAAAAGAAGACCGGGCAAAATTCTTTATTCTATTCCTAACAACGTCAATTCCCCTCTCATCAGATGCATTAAGTTCAAGAAAATTTTCCTTCCATCCCTCTCCATATATCTCTTGAGCAATGGCGACAGAGCTCGTGGTTTTGCCCACCCCCGCAGGACCCGAAAACAGCAGGTGGGGTAGGTCTTTTTTCTCAACATAACCTTTTAACCTAGATGTTATGGCCTCTTGACCAACAATTTGCGATAGCGATCTAGGTCTGTATTTTTCAATCCATATCCCCTCCTTCACAGGTGAGGTAGTACCGTTCATGCTCTCTCGACGTCTTTCCCAATCTTAAACCCCGTGGAAAGTCGACACTGTAAAATCAATCGATATTCTAAAAACTACGTGAAAGCAACACTTTCAATTGTAGGCGGAGACACCCACGAGTTTGATGTTTCCAACCAGACATATGCTGACTTATTACGAGATATAGGCATATCTCCAAACGAAGTTGTAATATTGGTAGATGGGATCCCTATACCTCATGATTCCCCCGTTACTGCTGCCCATTCTAAATTATTAACGGTCCTCAGCGGGGGTTTATCCAGTAAACCTTTGTCCTGCAACTTACCTACTCCTCTTGTGGAATCTAGCAGATTCAAAATCCGAAGTGCCACCACCTCCGATCTACCATCCATTATGAATATAATCGATGGATCTATGCTCCAACTAGATTTGGAAATCGTTCAAAGTAGAATTTCTTCTGAAGAAGTTCTAGTAGCGGAGTCCCCCGAAACAATTCTTGGTACTCTCGTATCTACTGGACATACTATAGAAGTGATTGCCGTTAGATCCAAACGCCGCGATCAAGGAATCGGATCTGCTCTCGTCAAAACTGCCGCTAATAAATCAAACAAACCTCTCATTGCCGAATTTGATAAGGAATCTCTGCAATTCTACCAAAAATTAGGATTTTCAATTTCATCCAAAACAGATGGAAGGTACATGGGATCATATTAATTCATTGATCAATTCTTCTCCAGTCCTTACTAATTCTTCAACTCTGTGCTTGCTATTTCCCTCTGTGTATATGCGCATTTTTGGTTCTGTACCACTAGGTCTCAGGAGAATCCACGATCCATCTACTAGTAGAATTTTAACCCCATCGATCGCATTAATCTGTTTTATTTTCACCCCTGAAAACTCATCTCCTACACCCTGGTGAATTTTATCCAGTACTTCTTTTTTCTTTGACTCTTGACAAACTATATTTTGCGTTAGATTGTGAACTTCGCCATACCTTTCTAAAATCAAATCCACTCTTTCATCCAATGACCTTTCCAATTCTGCCGAGGCCGCTAACTGAGCAATTAAAATACCATCCTTTTCTCTAACATGTCCTCTCATAGAAAAACCACCAGAGTCTTCTCCCCCAAATAGGGCCGAGTGAGTTTTCATAGCTTGAGCAACCCATTTAAAACCCACTGGAACTTCCACCACCGATTCATCATGGAATTCTGCTATTTTATCAATTAAGTACGTTGTCGAAACTGTTCGAACCGCGGGACCTGTATCCCTTTCGAGTAAATATTCATAAAGCACTGCAAATAACAAATTTCCATCAAGGCACCCTCTTCGTGGGGTCACAACCGCTACTCGATCTGCATCCCCATCATTCGCAATTCCAATATCTCCTTCTCCACTTTGAATAGACTCAACCAGCAACTCTAGATTTTCAGATTTTGGTTCTGGGGGAGTTCCACCAAATGTAGGATCCAAATAATCTCTTATTGATTTAACATTTGCCCCCGACCCTCTAAGGATTTCATCTGTAATCCCTCTCCCACTACCATGCATGGCGTCATATACAACCCTCAACCCTCTGAGGTCCGTTCCAACTAGCCCCTTGACATGTTTAACATATGGACCCATAAAATCTACCACTTCTACCTTTCCTCTTCCTTTCAGCACGCTGTTTGGATTTATTAAATATTTCTCTAGCTTTGTAGTCACTTCTGGAAGTGCTGGGGCACCATCTGCTGGTATGAATTTTATCCCGTTATATTCTGGTGGATTGTGGGAAGCAGTTATCACAATTGCACCTGCAAGGTCTCTATCCACAACTGTCCACGCAGCCATTGGAGTTGGATAGTCCCTATCTCCACATATCACATCTTGACCCAATTGAGTCATCTTTCCATATAGCCCCTTGACAAAAATTGGAGACGATTCTCTGGCGTCATGCACAATTATTATTGGTTTTTTCCCGAGACCGATAGACCTAACATAAGACACAATCGCTTCCCCTACTAAATTAACTCTCTCTGCTGTAAAAACATCGAGAGTCGCTCTCCACCCATCTGTCCCAAATTTAATTTGTTCCATGCTGTTTCACCTCCGACGCCAATTCTATAAAATTATCAAACAGTCGCTTAGTTTCGCTTATTTTATGATATGTAGCCTTCGTCGATTTTGCTAATATTTTTTCAATTTTTGTACGAGGGATAAGTGGGCCTTCTTTTTTAGGTGTAGTATCTTTGATAGTGTTTAAATCATATTCTGGATGAAATTGAACAGTCCATACATTCTCTTTATTCCATCCTTGTATTCCATATTCATTTTTTGCAATAAGCAGCGACCCAGGTGGGATCTCAACAACCGCATCACCATGGGTAGAAAACGAGACAAATGTATCTGAAATTCCCTCTAAAAGTCTATTTTCACCCACTCTCTGGATCTCATTATATCCAATTTCAAAGTCACCCATGGATTCAACTTTCCCCCCTAATACCACTGCCATAATTTGGTGACCAAAACAAACACCCAAGTGGGGAATTCCCCTTTCAATCGATTCCTCAAGCCATTCCATTAAATTTCTAATCCATTCATCTTCCCAATACACAGAAGCACGGGACCCTGTAACAACAATTGCATCAAAGTCAAAATTTTGCGGCAAGTCACCTCTTGTAACATCAAACTCAATAGTTTCTACTCCTATTTCTCTCCTAAAGTTCCTACGGGCATGACTGTCGTTATAAGACGCATCTAAAACGGCTACTTGCAATCTTTCCATTGATCTCTACACAATAGTGGCTTTCAATAAATTTATCCATTCCCTTTAAGCAATATTTCCAAAATTCAGATATTCTTTTTATGATCCGGGATCAAAACCGCCTTAAACTAGCCATCCATAACCCGGAACATGGTTGATTTAATGGGCATGGCAATCGGCGCCTTTCTTACAGCTGCCTTTGTAGGTCTTCATTTTTCTAGAGGGCAACAATGGCAATCTAAAGAAGACATATCCCCGTCCATTTTAGCGCAAAGGGCTTTGGCCATTTCTGAGACAACTTTCCCGGAACCAATGAGCAGGGCCGTAGGTACCATATCAATTGGAGCCTCTGTTTCCACCGATTCTCCCACTGAAGATGTGGGCTCAGAAATCGAAGAATCTTCTAAACACCGACCCCAAGATATCTCAGATGGCGACGCTAGGGTATTTAAAATTGAGTATGTAAAAGAAGGACTCACGGTCGAAGTTCGAGAAAACCAAACTTTACTTGAAGCTGGAGAGGAACAGGGGTGGGATATGCCCTATGCCTGCAGAGAAGGCAGTTGCCTCTCTTGTGCAGGTAAAATCACCAACGGTTCTGCAGCAGAGTTAGTCTTCCATGATGATCAAGAAATGATATCTCAAGACGAACTCAATTCTGGATATTGTCTCACTTGTGTCGCTTATCCCGTATCTGACTTGCGCCTCGAAACTGGCGAATCTCCTTAGATCTATCCCATAGAAACGAGTAATCACCCTTAAGTTCACTTGTACACAAAGACGATACATGAAAATTGGAGTCATAGGACTCGGTAGAATGGGTGAGTATATGTCCCGCAGATTGCGCAACAATGAACATGAAGTTTGGGGATATCGACGAAATGTCGAAGCGGCCAAGAAGCTCTTCGAAGACGATGCTCTAGATGGTTATGCGAATGATATTGAAACATTGGTAAGCTCGGTTCACGATACCACTGATTCAAAAAGTGTTTTCCTCATGGTTATTCCCGCAGGATCTGTCGACGACACCCTCTCTGAACTTCTCCTTCACGTACGTCCTGGAGATGTTATTATCGATCACGGAAATAGTAATTTTAAACACAGTCGGGATAGGGGAATCCGTCTAGCCGATCAATATATTGGCTATATCGACTGCGTAACTTCTGGTGGTGTTTGGTTATTAGATCGTGGGTATTGCCTGATGATAGGGGGGACCGACGAAGACGTAAATTATTGTAGGCCCATTTTCGATGCGCTTTCGCCAGATATCGATTCCATCGATAGAACCCAACCAGATTCCACTATCACCCCTGCAGAGAATGGATGGTTACATTGTGGCCCCTGGGGTGCAGGACATTTTGTTAAAATGGTTCACAATGGTGTAGAATATGGAATTATGCAATCTTATGCCGAGGGATTCAATATACTCAAATCCGCAAATAAAGGAAAAGAATATGTTGGTATTGACGCCGAAACAGCACCCATGGAAGATCCTCAGAATTATCAATACGATTTAGACATAGCAGAAGTAGCAGAATTATGGCGTCGTGGTAGTGTAGTTGGATCTTGGTTGCTAGATCTTACTGCAGCCGCACTTCGGGAATCTCCTGGATTGGACACTTATTCTGGAAGAGTTTCAGATAGTGGCGAAGGACGCTGGACTATCAATTCCGCAGTCGATTTAGGGGTCCCCACCCCTGCCCTTTCAGCTGCTTTGTTTGCTAGATTCAATTCACAGGGATCAAGCCCATTCGCCGATAAAATTCTTTCCGCGATGAGATTCATGTTTGGAGGGCACCATGAAAAGAAATAGAAGAGATTTCCCAATTCCCCATTCGACGTATTTTTAACAGAAGTTAGATATGATTGATTTTCCAGAACTTTATAATCCAAAAGAAATCGAACCCAAATGGAGGGACTATTGGTTTGAATCTCAACTATATCGCTACGAAGATACTGGGGCAGAAGACTACGTAATTGATACTCCCCCTCCTTACCCCACCGGAAATTTCCATATTGGAAACTCACTTGGTTGGTGTTATATGGATTTCGCAGCTCGCTACCGTCGGCTCCAGGGATACGATGTTTTATTTCCCCAAGGCTGGGATTGCCACGGATTGCCCACTGAAGTCAAAGTGGAAGAGAATAATAATATTCACCGCACCGATCTCTCTCGAGATGTCTTCCGAAAAATGTGTTCTGATTACACCGAAAAACAAATACAATCCATGAAACAGGTCATGCTGGATCTAGGATTTTCTCAAGATTGGCACTACGAATTTAGGACCATGGACCCTGCCTTCTGGGGAACAACTCAATTATCTTTTCTTAAAATGCATTCACAAGGGCATATTTATCGAAGTGAACATCCTGTAAATTGGTGTCCTAGCTGTGAAACGGCAATCGCAGATGCCGAAGTAGAAACCCTAGATCGCGAAGCGAGTCTTCACTATTTAACATTCTCTGGAACTGAAGAAAAAGATATTCAAATAGCTACCACCCGTCCCGAACTATTAGCAGCATGCGTTGCTATCGCTGTTAATCCCACTGATTCTCGCTATTCTTGGGCACTTGAAAAGTCATTCAAAGTGCCTCTATTCGAACACGAAGTTCATCTATTCGCAGACGACTCAGTCGATCCCGAATTCGGTACCGGTGCTGTTATGATCTGTACTTTTGGAGATAAACAAGATGTTTCCTGGTGGGCCGAGTATAATCTGCCACTTCGAGACGTCTTCACAGAGGATGGCCATCTTGGAGAACTAGCTGGGGATTATGCCGGATTGACAATCGACGAAGCAAAAAGTGCGATTGTAACTTCTTTATCTGAAAAAAAACATTTAATCAAAAGTGAAAAAACAGACCAATCTGTCGGTGTCTGTTGGCGTTGTGATACGCCCATTGAAATTTTAAGCCGCGAGCAGTGGTTTGTAAAGGTAGACTCTAAAGATATACTCAAAAAAGCCGAGTCCATAGATTGGATTCCTGCACACATGTTTCTTCGATTAAAAGAGTGGACGGAAAGTATGGATTGGGATTGGGTTATTAGCCGACAGCGTGTATTTGCCACCCCTATTCCTGCCTGGTTTTGTTCTTCTTGTGATTACATCGCAATTGCACAAGAAGACGAATTGCCAATAGATCCCACCGAGACCAACCCTTCCATTGGAACTTGTCCTGACTGTGGTTCTTCTACTTGGTCACCCGAAACAGACGTGATGGATACATGGATGGATTCTTCAATAACTCCCCTATATGTCCGTGGATGGCCCGAAAATGCCTTTACTCCCACATCTCTTCGAGAACAGGGGCATGACATCATCCGAACCTGGGCATTTTATACTATATTGAGAACTGCAGCAATAGTACAAAAAGAACCATGGAAAGAAGCCCTCATCAATGGAATGGTTTTTGGAGATGATGGCTATAAAATGTCGAAATCGAGAAATAATTTTGTCCAACCAAGTGAGGTCATTGAAGAATATTCTGCAGATGCATTTAGACAAGCGATAGCCTTGGGTGGCCATCCTGGAAGTGATATCCAATTCCAATGGAAAGAGGTCATTAGCGCATCTCGATTCTTAACAAAACTATGGAACATCGTCCGTTTTTCATCAACTCAGTTTTCCACTGATTTACCCTCTTTGAAAAATCCATCTTATCGAACTGCTGATTTGTGGTTATTCTCTAAACTGAACTCGTTAGTATTGGAAGTATCGCAGGACATGGATAAATATCGATTCGATTCTGCATTAAGAAAACTACGAGATTTCATTTGGCACGACCTCGCTGATAATTACATTGAGTTAGTTAAAGGTCGCATATACAGTGACCAGACCTCCGAAAAATATGCAGCACTTCATACATTGTATCTCACATTACACGCACTTATTGTAATGCTGTCTCCTTTCACCCCTTTCATTTGCGAAGAACTATATTCTCGACTTCCTCAGACAACCAATAGTGTCCACACATCACCTTGGCCTACGAATCTCCCCGAATTATCCGATACTACTGATATCAGTTTTTCTGGAGGACTCATAATCGGTATAGCCAAAAGTATCCGTTCTTGGAAAGCAAATTCTGGGATGTCACTTAATGAAAAAATAAGCAGTGTAGAGCTTTACGTCCCTGGAAAAAACCAAATCGATACAATGGATCTGTCGGCGGCTAGTAATGCACCAATCTCTTTAAAATCTGGAAAACCCGATCTTAATCTTGTACCCTCCGATATCCAAATAGATTACAGTTTAATCGGCCCAATTTTCCGTGAAAAATCAGATACCGTTGTCTCTGCAATAAAGGAAATGCCCATCTCCGATGTAAAACTCCAACTTGAAACAGATGGCATTCTCAAACTCGAAATAGACGGATCTGAGGTCTCAATAAATCCAGACGCGATCAAAATTATGGAAGAATATCAAACAGACGAAGGAAAAGAAATCAATGTACTTACGGTCCCCAATGCCACAATTTTACTTCATCTTTGATTCAAATCAACACATTGGGTGACTTTTTTTCAAATTCCCATAGGATCCTGTATCTCTCATTTAAGCCAAAACAAGTATATATCTGAAAATCAATAGTCCTTTTACGAAAAATGGATTCTATTTTCAACCGCGATTTGGACTCCACGTTACAAACACTTTTTTCTGAAAATATCGGGCAAATTTTCTTAATCGGTCCCTCCAAGCGACTAATCACTTCTATAACCAATCTCTTATTCACTTCAATTGACCCTCCATCCATTAGAATATTGTCCGATGGGGCCATCATTAAAGAAACGACAAATGATTTTATTACAGCTAGCTATCTCTCTGAACTATCTAGTACTGGACTCTTGGAACTTCGAACTGCAGAAATTTTGCCCACGAACGAGCTATTGCTAACTAGTAATTCCCTCATCACTATAATAAACGCCGGAAATTCAACCTTGACACTCACCACCCCTGCCCAACCCCTAACAGAAGATGTTTATACTTTCTACAATAACCTGTGGTCCCAATCTATACCTTTCCATATAGCAGCTCCTCCATTTTCTCTCGTCTTAGATTCGCTTCAGTCCCAATTTGGAACTACTCTCAAATCTGATTTTTCAACCGCTCTTTTCTCTCTCCAAAAATTGCCATCAACCTATGATTTTCTAGACGAAGTTGCATTGAGTTTACTAATCGCAGCACGCAACCAAATCCTTCTATATGATCTTTCACGCTGGGGCGAAGATATAGGAATTGCAAGCAGGGCAACCTTTTCACGAACCAAACAACTATTGGAACAACTAAATTTGATTACAACTGAAGCGGTCCCGGTCAATGTAGGAAGACCCCGCCTCCGCCTCCGGCTAACTCATCCTCTGCTCGAGACCTGCCCCCCTGAGAACTTATTAACCACTGCAACCGAATTACTCCCTCGCAATGGATAAACATCTGTGACGCACAAGTTATACCGTGAAAATAGGCCTTATCGGAGATGGAGCCGCTTCAACCTCCATCGAATTTGCACTCCACCAATCTGAAATCTCCGTCACCCCCGTTTCTATAGAATCTGTTTCTAAATCTAAATTAAACGAATTTTCTATTGTTCTGGTAGTTGACCATGTTGGATCTCCGCTTTTCGAAAAAGTGAATGATGATATAACCACAAGTTGGATCGCAATAGAACTTGGAGGCCTTGGTGGTTATTCTATACCACCTGTCCTCGGTTCAATTTCTCTATTTAGCCCTGCTACTGCCTGCTATTCCTGCCTCCGAAATAGAGTAAAATCAAATTTATCTACTTCGGAAGAATCGAACCCTAAATGTATTATTCCCATCTCCCCCTCCTTTGAATCCCTAATTGGGTCCCTTTCCGCATACTTAGTGAACTCTGTGTCGAATTTCGATATGATTCATAGCCATGTGTTCGAGCTTTCAGATTTATCTATAGAACACATAAGTGGGGGGAATAGTCCCATCACACATAGACTTTTACTCCCACTACCTACTTGTTCTTCAAATCACCATTCCCCATCGACCCATATCCTTGGAACTACTATGGAACGCGCAGAATATGCAATTGACGAGCGTATAGGAATTATCAATACAATTTCTGAAGCCGAGTCTTTCCCTGCTCCTTATTATCTAGCAAATTTATGTGATACAACTTCCTTCGCCGCCCAATCAGTCCGAAAACAATCTGCTGGAGTCGCCATCGATTGGGACCAAGCTTTCATTAAGACAATCGGAGAAGCTCTAGAGCGATA
>JAKURE010000033.1 GCA_022450005.1 Halobacteriales archaeon | reverse complement strand
TTGTCCCGAACCATATTCTTTTCCATTATGGATTTATCTGCTGCCAAACATTTGCTCCATAATTCTCCATTTCATCAATTCCTTGGAATTCAATTCGAAAAATACGAGTCAGGAGAGGTTATGTTAAAAATACCCTTTCGCGAAGAACTTCTAGTCAATCCTGAACTAGGCATAATTCACGGTGGCATTATAGCAAGCCTATTGGATATCGCTGGCCATTATGCCATTATCTCCGTTGTAGGGTCTAAATCTCCTACTATTAATCTCAGCGTAGATTATCTGTCCCCTGCAATCAATTCTGATTTATTAGTTCACGGTGAGGTGATTAAAATTGGATCCTCTACTGGCATTGCAGATATGAAACTCTATCAATCTGAAGACTCTCAAAAAACTCTCGCAATGGGTCGGGCAACCTACAAACATAGTTAGAATTTCATTTCCATCTTATTCGATGGACTTCCGTTTCAATTTTTTTCCTCATTTTAGTATGGAATTTCTGACTCTTTTTTAACTCCATAGCCACTGAATACGAATGTGAAATAACTCCCCCTCTACGTTCAACAAAAGTCTTTATAAAATCTATACTATCGCAGTTATGTATGGAATACGAAATGGATGAAATTTCTGATATTTTCTCTAAAAAAATTCTATCCGCATATTTGTGATTTTTTTGCGCACCAAATGGGGGATTCATTATCCCTGTCACATCATCTTTCCCTGCCATTTTAATTGGAACATCCTTTACATCTGCTAGTATCCATTCTACCATAACTTCTGGTGAAACTATATTTTCATTCTTTTTTGCGATCGAAAGGGCGTCTCTGTCCTTTTCTATTCCTACTACATTTTTTGGATTTCTCAGAGCAGCCCCTATTGCTAGCATCCCCGTACCCGTCCCCAAATCCACAATACGTTTACCTTCTATATCTCCATTCATATCTGCCACATGGATTATCGTAGAGGCCACTTCCGCAGAAGTCATATACTGTTCGTATTTGACATTTGGATTCTCAAAATCAGCGACCCTCGATAAGTTTAGTTCTAATTTCTTCTTCCCACTTGCCATTCCTACCACGTTCCATGGAACGTATCAAAGGCTAGCGACTCCAGTGGCTCTCTCCCTGTAGCGATCCAGTACTCTTGCGGAGTTAGCATGGGTTTTTTGAATCTAGGACCATCATCCGTCGATATCCGCGGGCACCCCGTATTCACAAAAGCATCCAATTTGAAATTCAACAATCTATCTGGAGTGATCTCATCCAGAGTAATTACATATGCATTCTCATTATCTTCAATTATTTCTTCTGCCAATTCCCACCTACCCTGTCCGATTTTTGTACAATATATTATTCCCCATGTTTTCGCACCCATGGCTTTATGAATCGCTGCATATCTCTGCTTGATAAATTTATCTGCATCTGCAATAGAAACCAGATTATTCACCGGATCTGCAATCACCACCCGTTTATCTCTGTGCACCATCGCCAATCCAAGTGGATGGAATTTTCCCCCTCCTACATACATTATCTGACTAGCGTCCACCTCGGCAGACGCATAGTTACAACCCAAAACTTGCCCCTCGTGTGATAACCTTTCGTCCCCCCTTCTAGTATGAACTGTATATCCTTCATCTTCCAAGAATTTTCTCATTTCTTCAAATTTATTCTGGTCCTGGGTGGTGGTCACGAGCTCAACTTCAGGATTCGAACTTGGACTTTCCAATTCTTTAAGAGCAAGTTTCATTATTGGCACAACTTCCACATTGGAGTATAATGGAACATATATTATTTTTTCAGAAGTTTTCATCGGACTATGCCCAAAATGAACGAAAAGGTCTGATCTCTTCAATAGGTGCATATCCAAGTCACAAGCCCCATAACAAGGTTGTCCCGAAATCGCGACGACCACCTCTTTTGGCAATTTCTCTTTTAGATCATTTACTATCGCCGGGCCTCTGCGTTTCAATCCCTCTGGGAATTGCAATCCAATTGTTTTTGCCCCTTTCTCTTTGATAGCTTCTAATATTTGATCAAGTTCATAATCCCACTCTCTCTCGTATGTAAGTTCCATCCTAGATTCTGGCTGGCCTTTAATATCCGATTCCCATTCCCCTTCCATTATGTTTCTTGTATATCTCGAATCTTTTAACGTCGGCGCTTCTACTTTCTCACTCGTTTCTATACAACACCTCTCTTTATCACCTCTCCCCTTTTTGATTACGCATGGCAAAAAACTTGCAAGACTTCATAACTGAAGTCGAGGAAGAAGTTTTAGAAATATCTAGCGCAATTCGCCCTGACAAATTTGAAGCTAGCGCAATACTTGAACATCTTGAAGAGCGTGGGGAGTTTCCACTTGTTCATTTTACCAATCCATCTGGAATTGATGGTTTAGATACTGCCCCTGGAAAAGTAACACTAGCAAGCAATGTATTCGCCGATCGAAAAAGAATCTCCAGAGCACTAGGATTGCCTAGAACTCAATATCGAATGGAGCCTGCACTCGAATACGCACGCCGAGAAAGAGAACGAATTTTACCCGAAATTATTGATCCCAAAGATGCCCCTGTAAAAGAAGTAAGCCATGTCGATGAATATGGGAACGTCGACCTCAGGCGACTCCCCATCATGCATATCAATGAGATGGACCCTGCCCCTTATATTGACATGGCAAATGTAATGCAAGCCCCTCCTGAAGATGTAGACGAATTTGGCCATGAATTCTATAATATAGCCTTCCTACGTACTCAGTATAAAGGACCTGATAAACTCGGGATCCACATGTCCCCCCGTCATAATCATCGGATAGTGAATAAAAATTGGGCCAGCGATCGCACGACTAAAGTGGCCATTGTGGCAGGCCATCACCCTTCATTTTACCTAGGTGCTCTAACTCTTGCAGCATATGGGATCGACGAATATGAAATCGCAGGAGGGATGATGCAAGAACCCGTCAGACTTGTCCCCTCAGAAACGTGGGGAGATGATTTCATGGTACCTGCAGATGCCGAGATAGTCATTGAAGGCGAAATCCCACCCCACGAATTAGAGGCAGAGGCACCATTTGGCGAATACCCTGGATATTACGGGCCGCAAAGAATGCGCCCTTTGATAAATGTCACAAACATAACTCGTCGCAAAAACGCTGTTCTCCAAACCGTTTTTGCTGGGCATCGAGACCACTGGTTAACTGGAACTCTGCCCCAAGAAGGCAGTCGTTACAATGCTCTAAAAATTCATGGTCGCATCGCAGGCCTCACTGCAATACATCATCCCCCCAGTGGATGTGGCAGGTTTAGGGCATATCTATCAATTGACAAAAAAGCAGAAGGGGAAGGGAAAATGGCAGGTCTTGCAGCACTAGCTGCAGGAGATCTAGTCAAACACGTTATAGTCGTTGACGATGATATTGATGTGTTCAATGAGGAGGAAGTTCTTTGGGCAGTTTCTACACGGTGCCGCGTGGAAGAAGATTTGGATATCATTCCCGGGGCAAAAGGTAATACTCTCGACCCAACAGTCCGACCCGAGTATGATAATAAAAATGCCAAAATGATTATAGATGCCACTGTCCCACTCGAATACGCTTATCCTGCGAGATGTAGTGTCCCCAAACATGCAAAAGAAGAAATTCTCTCTCGGTGGGACGACTTAATTGATCAAAATTCCCTCAAACGCTACCGAGAACTAGAGTGATATTCCTATATCTTTTCACCCACTTTACCGATTAAAGAACATCATGGACTCTCTTGAAATCCCTCTTGACTTTGAAATTCTACAGTCACAAAATCCGACAGAACAGCCCTCTTCTGCAGTATTTTTTCTACACGGATATGGTGCAAATGAGCTGGATCTTTCTTCTTTATCACGCCATTTCCCATCTGACATTTTTATAATCAGTTTGCGTGCCCCATTCCCTTTGTCTAGCGGTTATTGTTGGTATCCAATCAACCTCTCTCCCACTGGGGAAATTCCTGATCAACCAGAACCCAATTCTTTAAATCAAAGTATAGATTTAATCAATAAAAGCCGGGATGCAGTCATAGAACTATACAACTTAGAACCTCACAAAATAGGTCTACTGGGATTTAGCCAAGGAACTATACTTTCTCTTTCTCTCCTTTGCAAATCTCCGTCTGATTACTCTTGGTGTATTGGTTTTAGCGGATACCTCCCTACTTCTTTTTTCAATTCTCCCCATGCCGAGCTCCTGAATAAACCTGTGTTTTTATCGGCAGGGATTGCAGATGAACTCATCCCGTTACATAAAATCGATAAAACCAAAAAGAAATTAGAAGAACTAGGGTGCGACGTGACATTTTCATCACACCCCGGGGGCCATTATATTGGACAAAGCACGCTCATGGAGCTGCAACAATGGATTTCTAAACACGTTCCTTAGTGCTTCATTCGGCACACATAAATCCTCTCCTGCGAAATCTCTCCTATGAGCACCAAAGCAGATTCTGATTTATCGAAACCCTCATCCGAAATAGAAACATTCGGCAAGCTTCTTGGAGAGGCAATTTCCAATTTACCGGAATATAAAGCGTATGAACAAGCCCGAGATGAAGTGAAAGGTGATTCAGAGGCTCAAGAACTTATCAATGATTTTGAAAAACAAAGGCAATTATTCATAATAAAAAGAGCTAGCGGTGAAGCAACCAAAGAAGACTTAGACAAAGTTGGAGAGCTACAAGAAGAACTCAATAACTTACCCACGATGGAGCATTTTTTAGAAACTCAACAAGAATTGCTAGCCCAATTAGAAAAAACCAATGAGTATATTTCCGAGGAGCTTTCTCTAAATTTCGGAGAGCAAATCAGTGGATGCGGCTGCTCTTAGATACTTTCATACCTTCACAACCTACATGTTATGAACGAAACTATCCATTCAACTTGGGGAGATTATTTGCCCAATGAAATACACAATTCAACCCCTGCTGGCGTGTCAATCTGGTACCTAGGGTGTCAAGGATTTGTACTCAAGGCCAATGATGGAACTACTCTTTTTATCGATCCATACCTTGGCAGTGGGGATCCCCCCAGAACAGTTCGAATGATCCCTGTCCCCTTTCACCCCTCTGCTATACACCACTCGGACGCCATTCTTGCTACCCACGATCACACCGACCACGTCCACGCAGAATCCCAAGCACCAATTCTTTCTAAACATAAATCCTCATACTATGCACCCGACGCTAGCCTAAGTAAAATTGAATCTGAAAACTGGGTCGAAAATTGGGACGTTAACCCCTCCCAATTCATTGAAGTCTCTGAGGGAGATAGTTTTTCTGTAGGCTCTTTTACAATCCATGTAGAACCTGCACATGATCCCGGAGCACGCCATCCTGTTTCTTATATAATTCAACACAAAACCGGTACTTTCTTTCACGGAGGGGATACAAAACCACACCCCTGTCTCGATGATATCGGGGCCAAGTATGATATAGATCTAGGTGCATTAGCGTTTGGATCTTCTGGAATTATTCTTAACAAAAAAACACGCAAACCAAAGCTCACGAAATGGTATTGCGATGAGTCTGATATCATCCAAGCTTCTTGCCAATTACGTCTAAAACGATTGATTCCCGCCCATTGGGATATGTGGAAAGGACTAACAGCAGACCCCTCATCTTTGGTCCCCCATGCAAGAGGATTTGAATTTCCTCACCACATCGAAGTAGTTGAAATCGGAGACATGTTAACCCTATAGCGAAAAAATCTCTTTATTTACTATATTCATTGGTTCTCCTCCTGTCAAAACAGCCCTGATATTCTCTGCGACAATTTCTCTTTGTTTCAGCTCACTTTCAACGGACTTAAAAGCAACATGAGGCGTCAACACAACTTTTTCTATATCTGATAAGGGGTTATCCGATTGGAATGGTTCATCTGCATAAACATCAAGTCCCGCGCCTGCGATTTTTCCATTTTCTATCGCCCAGACTAGACTCTCTTCATCAATGACTCCTCCCCTAGATGTATTGATAATAAACCCACTTTTCCCTACTAATTCTAGTTCCCTCTTCCCAATCATTCCTCTCGTCTCATCAGTCAATGGGACATGCAATGATACCACATCCGAAACCTTGAGAAGGTCTTCAATATTCTCAACACATTTTGCCCCCGCTTCTATTATCTCCTCTGGATCGACATATGGGTCATAAGCTACTGCATCAAAACCTAGTGCAATCGCCTTTCTACATACCTCTTTAGGTATTTGTCCAAATGCAACAAATCCTATTGTCTGACCCTCAATCCGTCTCATATCTGCCCACTTTGATCGTGCCACACTCCATCCATTTTTCCTAATATCTCTGTCGAAACCAACAATACGCCGTTCCAGTGACAAAATCAATCCGATAGTGTGATTTGATACTTCTGGTATGCAGTAATCTGGAACATTACTAACATATATCCCCATTTCAGTTGCGGCTTCCAAGTCCACATTTTCAAAACCAATGCCAGTTCTGCTAATAACACGGCATTTTTCTAGTGATTCGATTATTTCTCTATTGAATTCCATCTGGCTCACAATAACACCATCCGCTTCTTTAATTAGATCCCTGACAGGTCGATCCGATAACTCCGCATCGATTAAGTCTGCATTAATTTCCCCTAATATGTCCTTCTCTATATCTAAACCCCCCTTCGAATTGTCTGTATACACCACCGAAAAGGGCTCCATACATGTCGACTCATTTCCACTGACTAAAAATAATCGGTCTAATTCCTAATCGATTGTTGAAACCATTCCGATGGTATCTCTTCCCCTAGTTCTTGTTCCTTCACACGTTCATAGACCAAACCCCCAACTGCTGCGAATTGTATCCCTGCGGAACGATTATGATAATATATGGATTCATTTTTACCCTTTCTACCTATCTCCCTTTTACAAATAATTTCAGACAAAGTGGGATATTCAGTTTCTACAAACCCACGTTTTCCCCTTTTAGATTGATATTTATCAATTTTTCCACCACCTATTATTTCGGCCTTGTGATTTTTGTTAGTCGTTGAAAATACCCGATCAACATTTTCTATAGTCCCATTGTCAATTTCAGTACTCCTCACATCTATTATGGTCATTCCCGGTTCTATCCACTCCTGAGAAAAAACCGGAGTTTGAGATGCAGTACATGTGGCAACAATATCTGATCCCTTTGCTACCCCTTCTGGACTCTCCATAGTATTCACTTCTATATTCAATTCATCAGACATTTTTTCCGCAAAAATTTTCCTGTTTTTCTCCGTTGGAGAATATACTTTTATTTCTTCTATTCCTCTCACCTCTAAAATATTCGTGGCATAGCTCTGGGCCATCCCCCCCGATCCTATTATTCCCAGTATACTCGAATCTTCATTTGAAAGATACTTACAGGCAACAGCTGCAGTTGCCCCTACCCTTTCATGTTGTATCACTCCATCGTTCATTATTGCTAATAAAGCACCGTTTCTTGTATCAAAAAGAAGTATGACCCCCATGAATTTCCCCGGGCTCTCATTGAACTTCTCCTCTGCAAAATGCCCTCCCTTATCTACATATTTTATGATATCCGATTTAAAACGGAGAGCTAGTCTCGGAGGATCTATTGTGGCACCAACCATCGATCCCCACGCAAAATAATCTCCCATTGTGGTCGGAGAAACTATATCTGTCCTGGAGAGGAACGTAGCATCCCCCCTTCCTAGTTGTCTGAATGCAGTTTCTATGGAATCTATAACTTCTCTTCTGTCCAATACTTTCTTCGCAATTTCATTGTCAATCAAAACAACCATACAGTATTAATGATATATCTACCAATGAACTTAGGTTAATCTCCTTCCATCCCGCAATCAATACGCGACATTTTAAGTTAACGAAGAGTTAGCCGACATATGAATGAAAAAGACCTAGAATATGCTTGGTTTTACCAAACTGACCCCGAAGATACCCTCTCCGGGTCAATTGCAATAGAAGACGGGTCTTGCATTTCTCCCCTCCCCTGGCCGGCTATGGCCCTCGAATATGGTTACGCCCCCACTCCCGATGAATACTATTCCCGTCTATACGATTCGGCATGCGAAGCTGCTCAAAAGTCTGCATTAAACCTTACCAAAACCCCTGACCGACAAATCTCACATGCAATCCGTACCATGGATGACTACTCCCGCATTGAGAACGAACTCACAGCCCGACTATCTGAGTGGATGGGCGACTATATTGGAATCTCCCAAGACCTCCAAACTTCCATCGAAACAATCTCCACCAATTCTGACTATTCCCACTTAGATGCCCACATCCTTTCACTTCACAATCAACTAATAGCCCTCTCCGAAAAGCGTGAAAAACTTGCACATTTCATCGAATCCGAAATGCCCCGCATAGCACCCAATCTAACACAGATGGCAGGCCCCCTTCTAGCAGCAAGACTAATTTCGATAGCAGGGAGCTTGGAAAAATTAGCAAAAAAACCATCTGGAACTCTACAAGTTCTCGGGGCAGAAAACGCACTATTTGCCCATCTCAGGGGACGTGCCACTTCTCCAAAACATGGGGTTATATATACCCATGAATATATCTCTAAAACACATCCCAGTTTGAGAGGAAATGTAGCACGTGCCTTCTCTGGTAAACTTTCAATTGCTGCCCGAATCGATTATTATTCTGGCACTTTAAACCCCGAAGTCCATTCCGACCTGCTTACCAAAATAGACCAAATTAGATCTCGGGATGGAAGCAAATGACAAAACCTGAATCTTATCAATATTTGGACATCCGAGGAAAGACCCACCTAGTCACAAAAGGCCCCCCTATCTATGGGGAACAAACAAAAAATGGGTGGAGAGTATGGGATCCTACCAGGTCTAAACTTGGATCCGTCCTCACTCAAGACATCGATGTTGGTTTGTCCAAAAATGCAAAGGTCCTTTATTTAGGTGCTGCAAATGGAACAACCGCCAGTCACGTCGCAGACGTTGCATCTATAGTTTATGCAGTTGAATTTTCACCACAACCAATGAGAGACCTCCTCAATGTGGCACGATCGCGAAAGAATATTATTCCTTTATTAAAAGATGCTCGGCATCCTGAAACGTATTCCCATGTTGTGGAATCTAATCTTGATCTAATAATACAGGATGTCGCAAATAGAGGTCAGGTTAAAATCGCCCTTGATAACAAAAAATTCCTATCTCCCACTGGAAAACTTTTCCTCGTAATCAAAGCCCGAAGTGAAAACGTTGTTACTCCTCCTGAACTCATTTTTAAATCTTCTATAGAAGAGTTATCTCAAAGCTACGCCATTCTTCAAACTCAAAAACTTACTTCTCATCATAAAGACCACATGGCCATTGTTGCAGAACCCCTTCCTCAATAATGAGTTAATTTTTATTCCCATCTCGGCTAACTATATATAATGAAACTAGGTTCTGCAGCCAATTTTAACAAATTTGGCACTCTTGGAATCGAAGAAGAGTACTTTGTCGTGGATTCTAGTGGAAAACCTGTCAATACCACCGGCCAACTCATAGAAGGATCTGATGCTCCTGGTTTCCTTAAAAACAATATTGACAATGAACTCTTCAAATTCATAATTGAATGTAGGACTCCCATATCAACTAACCTCAACGACGCAAAATCAGTTTTATTGGAAATGCGAGAAAACATACAATCACACGTCCAAAACCATGGATTTGAACTAGCAGTATCTGGGTTACACCCTGCAGCATTATGGCAAGAACTTGAACACGTAGAATCCCCTAGATATGCTGCACAACTCGACCGAATTCAATATCCTCAGCACAGAAATACTACCGCGGGATTGCATGTTCATTTTGGTGTGGACGACGCCGAAAAAGAAATAT
>JAKURE010000032.1 GCA_022450005.1 Halobacteriales archaeon | reverse complement strand
GTCTTGGAGATGAGGCATCTGGATCTTGTCTTTTAACATCCCGAGATTTGGGTGTTACTGGTAGCTATCAACTTCAGGAATATTATCCCGATAATGAATTCAAAAAACGTTCGTTTAAAGAAACACTCATCACGACCTTCGAAGGAACATTTTTAGACCAATATGTGACTTCGTTCTCCACACGCTGGGCACACGTAACTCCTTGGATTTACCCAGTTTGGATGTCTGATTGGGATTTCGCCGGGATAGTATCTGCCATGATTATTATCCTTTGTTGGTTCTCGGCAGAACTTGTATATCAAAGAAGACGAATCATAGGGTATCTACAAAATAAATTAAATGATATCCAACTCCCCCCTCGCCCTTAATCTATATATTTGTTGGAAATCTCAACACACCCGCCACACCCCCGAAAGCATGTAACAATTGATTTCCCTCTTCAAAATCCGTACTAACAAATTCAATTTCCGTCCCTCTGTATTCTGCAAGTTCAATAAGATGTTCTACCACATCTTCTCGTTCAACAAGTTCTACCTTTTCTCCACATTCTGAGCAGGTTTTCTCTATTTTTTTCGATCGGCTCTCTATTATGTCATAATTTTGATGTCCACTCTTACATACAATATTTATAACATCTTTTCTAAGATCTGAAGAAATTAAAAGTCTATCAACGGCCCCCATAATTAGATTTTCACGTGTTGGAGCAAATCCATAAGTAGCCTTTTCCCCTTGATGAAGTTCTTTGAAAAAACGTTCCATAACGATTTTTTCCTTAACAATCGCAGCACCAGCCAAAACGTCAGTAGCTGCGTTTACTAATTCATGCAATCCCGATTCATCCGTATATGATATATCGAACTTTCCTAGTACCTTTTCGCGGAGCTCATGGTGCAAGTAATTCCCTTCTAAAAATTCATCCTTTGTTGGGGATGGCCCTCCTACTAATATCCCATCTAATTCATATCTATCTGGGACAAAAAGATCCCCTGCCAACCCGGCTATCTCTTTATAAAACTGATCTATTGCTTCCAATCGCAGCCGATGGAACCTTTGGGCAGACTGACCACCCTTACGCTGTTTCCCCGGAACACGTGATGTTGTCCCTTTTACCGGTTCAATTCGTTTCCCTTTTAACCAGCCAACATGCGCTTCTCTCCGATCTAATACTAGTAATCCATACAAACCTACATCAAGCAACATATCTCTAAGTGGCTCGGTTAAAAATGTAGAATCACAGTGGTAACGAAACGTTTGAATGGGTTGGGGAGGGCTCTCAAAAATTTCTGTAACCATATCTGTCTGCCCACTACCCACATTCACGGCACCTGAAAACAACACCATTCCATTTGCCGGTGGTTTCTTATAATATCTTAAACGTGCCCGGATAGATGCCAAGGCATTTGTCACATTCGTGCGTGTATCTTTGGATTTAATATTTGCTGCCTGAGAGTGCTCTTGTGTGACGTGAGACACCACATCTGAAATTTGTTTATCTTCTGGGACATAGATCGTTACTAGTTGAGTACCCGAACCTGTATGTTCTTCATAATCCTCAAGTAGCCGTTTGAATTCATACTTGCGCTTATCAAGATCAATCGGCACATCCGCTTCTTTGTCCATTGATTTCTCTAACTTTTCATCTCGTAAGTAAGTATTGACACAGCCTCACACCCCTTCTCAATACATTTCACATAGAATCTGGAGACTCGATCCCAACCAGGTATAATGAATTTGACATGGTATTCTTTGTCGCAGTAACCAATGACAAACGTGCTGCCATTAATTCAGAATCTGTACCCTTCAATACGGGGCATTCTCGGTAAAATATATTGAATTTTTCTGCCAATTTTTGTGCATATGTTATAATACGATGGGGCTCCAGCGCCTCTGCCGCGGACGAAACAACAAATGGCAATCGAGAAATTTCATGTAATAGATCTAGTTCTTCTTTAGAACTGAGAAGTGTGCTATCTACTCCTAAACTATCTGATTTCTGTTTTGCTAATATTCCACAACAACGCGCATGAACATATTGCATATATGGGGCACCCTGTCTCTCAAAACTCAGTGCATCATCCCAATCAAATGTTATTCCTTTCCCCGGTTGGGTGGCTACAATTCCACATCTAATTGCACCAATCCCAATTTGCCGCGAAATCCTGTCTATATCTGATTTTTTTAGTTCCACTTCTCTAATCCTTGACTCTTCTCGACCCATAACTTCCCCTCTAGCTCTTTTCACCGATTCATCCAGTAAATCATCTAAATTAATCCCCGTACCTTTCCGGGTACTCATTCCCCCTTCTGGAAGATTTACCCACGAATAAAAAACTTGACGAATTCTACTAGTTTCTGCACCTAAAAGTAACAAGGTTTTCGTCAATTGTTCAGCCTGAAATTTATGGTCTTCTCCAAGTATTGTAACAATTTTATCCGCCCTCTTGAGTTTCCATTCATGATAACATAAATCTCTAGTTGTATACAGCGAAGTACCATCAGATCGCAGGAATACTAATGGTTTTTCTTCCCCCGGAATATCTAGTTTCCAAGCCCCATCTTCCTGGAATGCAGAATCCAACTGTTTCAGTCGATCTATCATTCCATCAACCGATCCATCCTGGATAAATTTTGTTTCCCGAATAAATTCATCAAATTCAACAGAAATCCGACACAAACATTCTTTCATACCCCCCAATGCCATCTCTGTTATCGATACTAGCTTCTGATATATCTCTTCATCTCCTAACTCTATCTTTCCTAAAATATCTGCGATTTCAAGTTCAGCAATATTTTTATTTTCAATAGAGGAATTCTCTAAATACACATTTGATAGTTGATAATACCGAACTATGTCATAATCTCCTCTATCCTTCTTTAGATCTTCCAAGTCTTTTTCGCTGAATTTTTCGAATGCCCATATCAACGTTGCAACTTGCTTCCCCGAATCATTCACATAATATTGCCTCTCTACTTGGTAACCTGCAAAAGATAAAATTCGAGATATTGAATCTCCTATGATTGGATTGCGGGCACGTCCCACATGGACCGGTCCTGTTGGGTTGGCACTGGTATGTTCTACGATTATAGTTTCTTCTCTTTTTTCAAACTGGCCATAATTTTCTTCTTGGGCCCCCTCTAACGTTTCTCTAAAGTATTTCTCCGATGGCACAAAATTTATGTATGGTCCTTCTGCGTAAATTCTATCTACATATTGGAAATTTTCCAAATCTAACAATTCAACAATCATTCCTGCAACTTCCGAAGGTGACTTTCCAATTTCCTTTTGAACACGATATGCGATGTTAGAAGCTAGTATCGCCTCTACCCCTTCTGGAGGCTCTTCCAGTCCAAAATCACTCGTACGGAGGTCAAGTTGGGAACACACACGCTCAAATGCATTCTCCACCTCGCTGCGCATTGCGAGGAGCATGATATTTCCTTATACGCGGTTTGATAAAAGATCACCCCTTTGTCTCCTATTTCATATTTACTTAGATTTTCCCCTCTCTATGAGATCGTTTTATTTTTGGCATCCGCGAACTACAGTCTGGTATATATGAGCTGCCCAGATGGACCCAAACAAGTAGATTACCCCAATTATCATCACATTGGGCACACCGCCGCTCAGACCTGCGGCTGGACGGCAAATGCATTGAGGGGACAGGGAAAATGCTATAAAAATATTTTCTATGGCATCGAATCGCATCGATGTATCCAAATGACACCAATTGTCAAGTGCAACGAGCGTTGCGTTTTCTGTTGGCGTGACCACCGAGGCCATGCTTACGAGCTTGACAATGTTGAGTGGGATGATCCCTCCGCCGTCGCGGAAGCTTCCATTATTCTACAGAAAAAAATTCTCTCTGGTTTTGGTGGAAATCAACACGTTAGCCCGGAGACTTTTCAGCAAGCAATGAACCCCCGACATGTCGCTATCTCTCTAGACGGGGAACCTACTCTATATCCATATTTACCCGAATTAATTGAGGAATTCCATTCTCGTAATATGTCTACTTTTTTGGTTTCTAATGGGACAAATCCTGATATGATCAAAGAGTGCGAACCCACTCAATTATACATTTCAGTCGATGCCGCGGAGAGATCCACTTTTGATAGGGTCGTAAGACCTGTCGAGAAAAACGCATGGGAACAACTCATTGATACCATGGATATTCTCCACAAAAAATCCTGTAGAACTGTTCTTAGAACTACACTTCTTAGAGGGTGGAATATGGAGAATCCCGATTGGTATGCTGCTTTCTATGAACGGGCAGACCCAGATTTTATAGAACTTAAAGCATATATGCATGTGGGACACTCCCGGGATAGACTCTCACGGGATATAATGCCCGAAACTGAAGAAATAGTCGACTTTGCAAAAGAAGTAGGATCCTACCTCCCCGAACATACTACTCTCAAAACAGTGCCCATTTCTAGAGTCGTACTTCTATCAAAACACAAAGAAACATGGATTCCAATGCTTAAAAAATCTAGTAGTTTTTGGAAAAACGAAACGGTAGCATGCGCCGAATAAATTATTATGGATAAAGTCACTTTACCTCTTATTGGGACTATCACAACCGGTATGGGTGATGCAAAGAAATTTCTCTCACTTACTGGTTATTTAGATCAATTTCAGTCTATACTTGGTTATGAACCATTCCCTGGGACTCTAAATATAACACTGAATGCACATAGTACTCAACTTAAATCAAATCTATCAGACTTGGACCCTCTCTTGATCCATGAATGGACCGACGGTGATAGGACCTATGGACCTGCTACCTGTTACTCAGCCATTATAACCGAACCCTCAAATGGTAAACATGTACCTATTCATGTGATTCTTCCAGAGAAAACTCGCCATGGGGCGGATCAACTCGAATTGCTCTCTCCTGTCAACTTGAGAAAAACACTAGCCCTAAACGATACAGACGAATTACATATCTCCATTCACGGCACCAAACGTTAAACGAATATTCAGTACATAACAACTATATTTTTAACACCACAAGGACTATCAAAAGGAATATGGCAATATTTGATGATATGGACGTCACCACAATTTGGCTAGATGGTTCCTTTGTAGATTGGGATTCTGCACATACTCATGTTTTAAGCCACGGTTTGCATTATGGGGTTGGTATTTTCGAGGGAGTTAGATGCTATGATACAGAACAAGGTCCTGCAATTTTTAGATGGGATGACCACCTCACTAGGTTCAATAACTCAGCAAAACCCAACGAAATGGATATCGGATATTCTTCTTCCGATCTAACAGAAGCCACACTTGAACTCCTCCGTAGACAAAATCTAAATGCTTGTTATATCCGCCCAATTGCATTTTACGGATACGACCGTCTTGGTCTCAGTCCTGTAGGCATCCCCGTCCAAGTAGCCATTGCCTGCTGGCCCTGGGGTGTTTATCTTGGGGAAGAGGCACTTTCTTCTGGGGTAGACGTCATGGTGTCTAGTTGGAGGCGATATTCTTCCAACCAAGTTCCCATGAATGCCAAAACAACCGGACTTTATGTAAACAGTGTCCTTGCCAGTGAAGAAGCCCATAGGAATGGTTTTTCAGAAGCAATTCTCTTGAACACTGATGGCAATGTGGCCGAGGGTGCCGGTGAAAATATTTTCCTTATTCGGGATGGGGACATCTACACCCCTGACTTGTCCCAGGGAGTTCTTGCTGGTATAACTCGTGACACTATCATCACGTTGGCTAGGGAAAAAGGCTACACAGTTTACGATGAAGCCATCATCAGTGAAGACGAGCTATATTCTGCAGATGAATTATTTTTCACAGGAACTGCTGCGGAGGTAACTCCTATCAAAAAAGTCAACGAAACCACTATTGGAAAGGGGTCTCGTGGAGAAATAACAAACGATCTTCAATCAACATTTTTCGATGTATTAAACCGCAGAAATAAGTCCCATGATGAATGGTTTACCTACGTATAGCCGATTCCAACATCCTCTCTTTTAAAAAAATTATATTTCTTATTTTTTCGTTTCTGTTTTTTTCACACCAAAACCCGCACTCAATACTCGTGCTAGCGAATCCTCAACACTTTCATCTGAATCTTCATATCCCTCTGGATCCATCTCTATTACAAACCCAGTTGTAATATTTGGCGATGTGGGCATGAACAATATATCTTTCCCATCATCCGTTCTGTTCCCTGTTTTGAATGCAGTCATTTTCATCCCCGGCCATACTGTAACTTTCACCGGTGCTTGAAGTGTTCCCTCTTCAGATACGGTAGTTTCAACTGCCATTTTCGCAGCGTTATACACTATTCTAATCCCGGGGACAAAATTGATAATATTGTCAATACTATCTCCAAATACTTCTCCCACTGTAGTCCTCATTAGATACCCTACCATGAATGTTACAGATACAAGCAACACAATTGTCAAACCCGCCTGCGCAATTTCCGCAATAAATTGATTACCTTGGAAAAATCCCCCTATGCTCACAAATGTTAACTGCGAAACCAATCCATATACCCATTTAAGCACATAAACTGTGAGCAAAAGTGGAACCAGCACCACAAGACCACTTGCCATATTTTTCTTCCAAGCCACCATTTTCATTTCTACAATAGTCCCTGTGAGGTAATGAGCCTCCCGCTATCATATTATGTTGATGCATTTTACTATTTTATTCCCCTGACTTCTTCTTTTACCAAAATAGAACTACCTAAGTCACATGATTATGTATTATTTATATTGTGGACCCCCTCTCGCTAATATTTCTGTCTTTATGGATCATGTTACCTGCATATATCCCTAACAATGCCGCTGCAATTTTTGGTGGGGGAACACCCTTGGATCTGCGGTATTCTTGGCGTGGAAATAGACTTCTTGGCGATGGAAAGACCATACGAGGATCTATGTCTGGAATATTGTTTGGGATCTTAACAGCACTACTATTGAATGCGACAAACCAATCACTATCTTCTATATCGAGCCTCGAGTTGCCTATATTCCCTGTGCTGGTCATTTTATCTCTCCCAATCGGATCTTTACTAGGGGATGCGGTGGCATCTTTTCTAAAAAGGTCATTAGGCGTATCCCGAGGAACTTCAATCCCTCTATTAGACCAACTAGATTTTGTAATTGGATCTCTACTATTGGTTCTGTTTATTTCCCCAAATTGGTTTTCCGAAACGCTAACTCTACCCATTCTCATAACAATATTCCTTCTCACTCCTTTATTACACTTGTCGATAAACATCATAGGGTATCTACTTGGCATCAAAAAAGTACCCTGGTAATCCCCAACGAAAGCAGAAACACTTTTTTTACACCGTGAGCATTTGGATATGATGCCTACGATCTCTGATCTAATCCAAAACTCTGGCGCGATAAAACACGGTAAATTCAAATTAGCGAGCGGAGTGGAATCTTCCTATTACATTGACAAATACCTATTCGAGACACAACCAGAGGTTCTCGGCCCAATAGCAGACACCATTGCAGAAATGCTGTCTGGATCCGAACTTGATGTTATTGCTGGACCTGAACTAGGAGCTGTACCTCTAGTAACTGCAGTATCACTCCGTACCGGTATACCTGCCGCCTTCATCCGAAAACATATCAAAGGACACGGGACCCAATCAAGAGTAGAAGGGACTCTCAAAAAAGATCAATCTGTAGCACTTATTGAAGATGTCACTACGACTGGATCTACAATGCTAGATTCTATCAACTTCATAGAAACTAATATCGGCGCGAACGTCACTCGCCTCATTGTGGTTGTGGACCGAAACGAGGGGGCCATTGAAAATTTCAATGAAAAAGGATTTGATTTAGAATATCTAGTCCAAATTGGAACTGATATACAAGTCAATTAAAAAACTTATTCGACTATTTATTTTTATTCTAATTTCTAGAACTCACATCATTCCGGGCATCATCTCGCCCATATCTCCACCAGATTTACCTAAATCCCCTGCGGCAATTATATCATCAATCTTTAAAATGAGGTTCGAGGCTTCAGTCGCAGAACTCACCGCCTGCCTTTTCGCATGGGTGGGTTCTATAACTCCTGCATCAAATGTGTTTACAACATCCCCTGTAAACACATTCAGACCCGCTTTTTGGTTTCCTTCTTCATGGGACGCCCGAAGGTCTACCAATACATCTATTGGATCTAGTCCGGCATTTTCTGCAAGTACTCTTGGAATCAACTCCAAACTGTTTGCAAATGCTTCAATAGCAAGTTGTTCTCTCCCACTAACACTTTCTGCATAAGACCGAAGTCGTGAGGCTAGTTCTATTTCTACAGCACCACCTCCTGCCAAAACCTGTCCATCTGTGACCGTTTGAGAAACTACATCAATGGCATCTCCCACACTGCGCTCTAGCTCATCAACAACATGTTCCGTCGATCCCCTTAATAATAGAGTCACTCCAAAACCATCCTGATTAGCACTTTCTACATAGAACAATTTATCATCATCATCACGACTGACTTTCCCCTTCGATAAATCATCACTAGATAAATCATCAATATCTGATACAATTGTTGTGTCAAGTAAGTGCTTTAAGAAATGCATATCACTTTTTTTCATCCGGCGCACCGCAAGAATACCTGCCTTTGCTAGGTAATGGCGAGCAACTTCATCTATGGCTTTTTGACAAAATATAACATTTGCACCAGAATCAATTATCTTTTGAACTTGATTTCTGATCTCTTCTTCCTCTTGGTCCAATACATGGCGCAATTGTGTTGCATCTGTTATATTGATTTTTGCATCAACTTCGGTTTCTTTAATCTCAATTGCTTCCATTAAAAGAAGGATATTTGCGTCCTTCATCTCAGATGGCATATTGTCATGTGTAGCCTCCTTATCAATCACAGCCCCATTAAATAACTCAGATTCCAATGTCGACTCTCCCGATTGAGTCTCAATATTCAGAAAATCCAAATCAACACAAATCTCACCTTCATCTTCATAAGACACTTTTTTAACAGCTTCAACAACCATTTTTGCTAGCATTTCTTTGTGCACTTCTGTTCCTTTGCCAGTCATACTAGTTTCCGCTACTTTCTGCAATAAAGATAAATCCTCGACATCAATTGTATTGCTTACTACCTCTAGTTCTTCTTTTACCTTCTCATTCGCTAAGTTATATCCTCTTATAATTGCGGTGGCATGAATATCCTGTTCAAGTAACTCCTCTGCATTCTTCAATAGTTCTCCTGTCAATGCAACTGCAGTTGTTGTCCCATCACCAGCTTCATCCTCTTGAGTTTGTGCAACTTCTACAACCATCTCTGCTGTTGGGTGTTCTATGTTCATCTCTTTGAGAATGGTGACTCCATCATTTGTGATTGTAACATCTCCCATATTATCAACTAACATTTTATCCATTCCCTTCGGTCCAAGCGTAGAACGAACGGCATTTGCCACTGCACGAGCGGCTCGAATATTGTATGATTGTGCATCTCTGTCTCTAACTCTCTGGGCACCTTCGCCCAAAATAATCATAGGTCTCCCTCTTAACTGATTACTCATATCAAAATTAGTTGATTGCAGGTCTATATAAATGGACCGACTTTATTTATTACTCAGAAGATGTGGCAGGCAAACAATTTTTACAAATGCCTCTGATTTCCAGTTGAAAGCTTTCTACCTTTCCTCCTGTAATTTTTCCCAATGGCAATTCTACTTCTTGTATATGTATACTAGTTCCACACTCCACACAATTGAAATGAGTATGCTGTATCTTGTTCTTCGAGTATAGGGCACGGCCATCGCACATAAAATGATTAATTTGTCGTTCTTTCCGTAAAGCGGACAAATATCGATAGATAGTTGCAATGCCAATTCCTTCTTCTTTCACTTTTTCGTGAACATCTTCGACTCGGAATGAGTGATCGAACCCCTCTATGACTTCTGCGACCTTTTTTTTCTGCCAAGTGGTCCTACCCCTTTTCATTAATGATAATGGTAATCATTAGCTTTATATATAATTTGTGTTTTAATCCACTTACAAATTATGGAATCGAATAAAAATTTTGCAATCATCCTATCTTTTTTATTAATAGTAGGATTGTTTGTAGTAGCTAGTGCGGACATATACGGACCTTTTGGTCACGATCACCATGACCACGATGATCACGGGGCAGAAGATCACGATGACCACGATGATCACGGGGCAGAAGATCACGATGACCACGATGATCACGACGACC
>JAKURE010000031.1 GCA_022450005.1 Halobacteriales archaeon | reverse complement strand
TTATTATCATGACTGATGCGGATGTCGATGGCGCTCATATCCGAACATTGTTGTTGACCTTCTTATACCGTCACATGCAGCCTTTGATAGAAAGTGGGTTTGTATATGCAGCCCAGCCCCCACTATACCGAATTCGATATAAAAATACAACATACGACGCAATGACTGATGCAGAACGTGATAATATAATAGACACAATATGCAAAGGATCCCCCGCTGGGATTCAACGGTTTAAAGGACTAGGTGAAATGAATCCTGAACAACTTTGGGTGACTACGATGTCTCCCTCCACACGCTACTTAAAACAAATGACGATTGAAGATGCAGCAGACGCAGATCGGATGTTTTCAATCTTAATGGGCGACGAAGTCGAACCACGAAAACAGTTTATCCGAGACCACGCTGCAGATGCCGCATGGGTCGATATATAATACCAAATTGACAATAATAATTTATCTCTAATTACATCATGAGTTCTGAAAACCAACCTACCGATCTAACAAACGAAGATAGGATTCTCCGTGTTCGGATTGAAGAAGAAATGGAGCAATCTTATATTGATTATGCCATGAGTGTTATCGCAGGAAGGGCACTTCCTGATGTTCGGGACGGACTCAAACCTGTCCACAGACGAATTCTATATGCTATGCATCAAATAGGGGTAACAAGCAGTTCTAGTCCTCGAAAAGCATCTTCTATCGTTGGCCAAACCATGGGGGATTTCCATCCCCATGGCGATTCTGCAATTTACGACGCTCTCGTCCGCATGGCACAGCCATTTTCCATGCGTTATCCCCTCATAGAAGGACAAGGAAACTTTGGATCTGTTGATGGCGATCGTGCTGCAGCGATGCGGTATACTGAAGCCAGAATGGCAAAAATAGCCGAAGAATATCTCTCAGATATCGACCGCGATACTGTCGACTTTCAACCAAACTACGATGATCGCCTATCCGAGCCCACTGTGCTACCCACCCAAGTTCCTGGATTATTATTAAATGGATCTTCTGGAATTGCTGTGGGGATGAGTACCAACATCCCTCCACACAATCTCGGAGAATTAATTGATGCAACCGTTCACATAATTAACCAACCCGATTGCGATGTCACCGATCTTATAGATTTACCCGATAGCCCCGGACCCGTTGTTGGGCCCGATTTTCCAACCGGAGGTGCGATAGTCGGTAGAGAAGGGATCCACGATGCCTATACCACTGGCCGTGGACGCATTAGAATCCGGGCTAGCTATGAAGTCGAGCCATCTGATGGCGGCGATAAAATAGTTATAACTGAGATTCCTTATCAAGTAAACAAATCTAGAATGGTAACTCACATAGCCAATCTAGCCAATGATGGTGTCATCGAAGGCATCACTGATCTGCGTGACGAATCCAATAGAGATGGCATACGAGTAGTAGTTGAATTATCTAGGTCGGCAAATACCGATGTCGTTCAAAACCAACTTCTTGGAAGGGTTTTTGAAACATCATTTGGAGTGATCAATCTAGCTTTGGTCGACGGTCAACCTCAAATCTTGAATCTGAAAGAATCTTTATGCCATTTCATTGACCACCGAAAAGAAGTCGTCACTAGACGATCTGAATTTGATCTCTACGAATCCGAGGAGCGGGCACATATCCTCGAAGGAAGACTAATCGCACTCGAAAGGATCGATGACGTCGTTAATGCAATCCGCGGAGCCTCGAACCGAACTGAGGCAAAACAAGCATTACGTGACCTTTTTGGATTATCCGAAGTTCAATCAGAACATATAGTCCGAATGCAACTTGGTAGCCTCACTCAGATGGAATCTGTTGAAATCCAATCAGAACATGCCAATTTACTCGATCAAATTAAACGGCTAGAAGCTATTCTTTCAGATGAATCTGAACTCTTGAATGTAATCAAAGAAGAGCTCCTTAAAATTCGTGAAAAATATTCTAGTGGGAGGCGAACTGAAATAGTACCAGACACTGGAAAGGTCAGTAGGGACGATCTCATACCTCAAGAAAATGTGGTCATAGTGGTCACCGAATCCGACTACATTAAAAGAATGCCAATCTCCACTTTTAAAGCCCAACATCGTGGCGGGAAGGGCATCATTGGAACTGCACTTAGGGATAAAGACCAAGTCGCAACTGTATTCTTTGCCAATACCCACGATTACCTCCTTTGTTTCACCAATTTAGGGCGTGTATATCGATTAAAAGTATACGATGTACCTACTAAAAGTAGAACGGCACGGGGTGTATCTGCAGTAAATGTTTTGAAGCTAGGTGACGGCGAAGAAATAGCTGCAGTTGTAGCCACCACTGACTTTGAACCGGGTGAATATTTTACAATGATAACTCGGGATGGCTACATAAAAAGAACCTCTGTTGAATCTTTCCAAAACATCCGTACTGTTGGTATCGTGGCAACCAAATTAGAGGACGGGGATGAATTAGTAGATGTGGTTCTTACAAATGGTACTCAGGAACTAGTCATCTCCACCAATAATGGAAAAAGCATCAGATTTGCCGATACGCAGGTTAGGTCCATGGGACGTTCCGCCCGCGGAGTACGGGCAATCCGACTAAATAGTGGAGATTCTGTCGCAGGTGTGGCAGCTGTTGGAGCATCTTCAAGTTGGATTTTAACCCTCACAGAACATGGATATGGGAAGCGATCTCTACTTGATGCATATCGCATCCAATCAAGAAATGGAAAAGGTGTGATCGATATCAAAACTGTCAAAAGAAATGGGGGTGTCTGCGCAATAAAAACTGTTAGAGCTGGGGATCATCTGATCGCTATCACCGAAAAGGGACAAATAATGAGAACTATTGTCGATGGAATTTCTCTAATTGGAAGAAATACTATGGGGGTTACAATTATGGATGTAGATAAAGGCGATCGACTAGCTAGTGTGGATATAATACCTAGTTCCAATGTAGGTGACTTTGAAATGGAACCTTCTCCTGATGAAGATGTAGAATCTCCCGTGGAGGAGTCTGAATCAGCACCTTCTCCTGATGAAGATGTAGAATCTCCCGTGGAGGAGCCTGCCGAATCTATTGATTAATATTCCTGCCTATATATATTCAGAACAAACCTTTCTAATACCCTCTTCCAATCCTATCTCGGGAATCCATCCTGTAGCTTCAGATATTTTTGTCGAATCTGCACAAGTATCATGCACATAAATTGATTCTGGTATTGGATTTTTTATATACTTCGCTTTTATATCTGTTCCCAACTCTCCGTTGATCATATCTATAATTTCATTAAAACTAACCGGCCGCCCGGTTCCCACATTATATGCACCCGATAATTTTCTTTCTGCGACCATCCGAGTGGCCATAGTAATGTCATCAATATGTGTGAAATCCCGCGTTTGAGTCCCATCTCCATAAACTTCCGGTTCAATTCCGTTAGCTATTTTCTCTGCGAATTGAGCAATGATATTTGCATATTTTCCCTTATGTGACTCGTTACCACCATACCCTTGGTAAACAGAAAAAAAACGCAATCCTGCTATATGGATCCCATACTCATTATGGAAATATTCTGCATACCTTTCCCGAGCCAATTTAGAAGCTTCATAACCTGTATGCGCTTCCACCACCATCGTCTCCGATGTAGGTTTTTTTCTACTTCCGTATATGGAAGAAGTAGATGCATAAACTACCCTCTTACATCCACTTTCTACCCCCTGCTTTACAGTATTGATGAACCCCTCTACATTCAGTCTTGCTCCTTTAATTGGATCTTCTTTGTGCATCTGGTATGATGATAATGCCGCAAGATGGAAAATAACATCAACATCTGTCGGTAGATTTTCATCTAACACATCAACTCGTCTAAAATCCACTGACTCATCCAAATTATTGGGAGTCCCCAGATATTCATTATCAATCGCAATCACTTCATTTTGAACAGATAATCTATTTGCCAAATTTGATCCAATAAACCCCGCCCCACCCGTGACAAGAATGGTCAAGTCTTTCATACCTACTCCATTATCAATCTCCTTAAACATTAACCTAGCTAATCTCCGTTGGCATTCGGCAAGACCCTTTATGTAACTATGAAAAACAAATATCCTAGAGTTAGCGTGAATTATCCTGCTAGTACCACATTCGATGAATTCCGCACGACAGTGAATTCAATTGAGAACTTACACTATGACGGTTTAACCGTAGCCGATCAATCTTTACGTAGAAATACATATTCCTGGTCTGCATTCGCTGCACATAATACCAATCGTATATGGGTTGGACCCGCAGTAACCAATCCCTTTTCTCGAAATCCTGGGTTAACTGCTGCCTCAATAGCAACTATCGATGAAATTTCTAATGGCAGGGCAGTTCTTGGAATTGGACTAGGGGGGCACGGAGTCGGACCATTTGGTTATGATCAGACAAGATCAATAGGAGCCTGTAAAGACTCAATCATTGCGATAAGAAGTTTACTTTCCGGCGAAAAAACAACAATGATACGAGATGAATTCGAGCTCCATGACGCATCGCTTGAGTTCAACACCCCTTCATCTTCCATCCCCATTTACGTCGGAGGACGTGGACCATTACTTCTATCTCTAGCAGGTAAATTCGCAGATGGGGTTTTCATTGGAGGTGGTTTACTCTCTTCTGAAGGAATGGAATATGCCCGTGATAGAATCTCCATTGGGGCAAAATCTGTCAACAGAGATATAACCAACCTTGACCTAAGATGTTTTGCTTCACTCTCAATAGCATCAGACGCCGATGTAGCCCTAGATGGGGTGACGCGGCATATTGCCACTCGAGTTTCAAATCAAGCCAATTTAGAAGCCTTACAACGTGGTGGGGCTTCTCAAAAGGAAATAGACCACGTGGTGAACCTTGACTTGGATTCTTTAACAACCAAAGAGCTCCGCGACGAAGTCCCATTCTCCATCATCGAACAATTCGTACTCTGCGGAACTCCCGAATATTGTTCAGAACGGTTTCATTCTTTTTTCGAATCTGGAATAACTAATTTTACCATCGTAGCCAGGACCAATAGTGAAAATGGGAGGTTTAAAAGCCTAAAACTTTTTTCAGATATGGTACTCTCCTCCTACTTCTGATAGACCAACCCTCGAGTTTATGTCCTTCCCCTTTCTACATCTCAACCGTGGCTACTTTTTATCTCCCTATTGAATTAACTAGTGTACAAAAACAAATTCTTACTGCTCTCATCAACCTATTCTCCGTCTATGACCTTTCTACAACTGAAAAATCAATTAAAGGAGAATCAATTGCAAAAGAACCTGGAAAAAATCCCGGAACCATTCGAAATCAGATGCAGAGTCTAAAAGCTCTACGCTTGGTAGAAGGGGTCCCTGGACCCCGTGGGGGGTATAGGCCCACCGCATTTGCATATGAGGCTTTAGATATTTCCCGATTAGATTCTCCCGCAGAAGTTCTTTTTTACCAAAACGGAGAACTCTGTTCTGAAATATTTCCACTTGAAATCACACTCACTAGTGTGAATCACCCCGACCTTTGCCGAGCAAAAGTCCGTGTTCTTGGCCCAACCCGAAACCTTAAACAATATGATTCAGTCCGAATAGGACCCACTCCCCTTTCTAAATTAACCATAGAAGGAACTATTGAAGCAAAAGACGAAACACATGGGATTTTAATTTTAGAAATCGAATCTATGTCTGCAGAAGCAAAATCCCACACTCTTAATAATTAGTAACAACAACAGTGGACCATGGACGAGCCCATTTCCATTGAAGAGATACTTTTAGAAGAGGCACGATCTTTCAATATATTGGGCTATCTAGGATTCCTTGGATTTTCGGGATTTTTAGGCTTCATTGAACCCAATTTCTTCTTTTTATTTGCCCTTTTATTTCTATTTCTACTAGGGCGATTACCCACTTCTCCAATTTTCCATCCCCCCACTCCATAATCTATAATTTTCTGCGGGACTTCTGAAGTTTGTGGACCATCCCTATCTCTTCAATTCTTCACCAAAAAAATATATCTCCGATCAGATAATTATCCATATAGATATGGATTGTTTCTATGTCTCTTGCGAACGTTTACGCGAACCCGATCTGATTGATCAGCCCGTCATAGTAGGGATGAATTATACTCCCGGCGAATCTAGAGGTGCGGTAGCGACTGCGAGTTACGAGGCCAGGGATTTAGGCATCAAAAGCGCAATGAATATTTCCAAAGCTCTCTCCATCCTCCCTGACAAGGAACTTAATCCTTCATTTGAACCTTCTTGCTACTACCGCACTGCCGACAAAAATTTTTACAGGGAAATTTCCCAAAGCGTAAGAACCGTCCTTGAAGATTTTTCAGACGTCGCTCGACATGTTAGTATAGATGAAGCCTATTTGGATGTAACAAGTAAAACAACTTGGGCCTCTTCATCTAATTTTTCTCAAATTTTGAGAGATGAAATAGAGTCTGTAGTAGGTGTTCCTTCAAGTATCGGTGTTGCCCCCTCTATGAGTATCGCAAAAATGGCTAGTTCGATTGAAAAACCAAAGGGAATCGTAGTTGTCAAACCCGAACAAACCAAAGAATTCCTCTCCAACTTGCCTATAGAAAATCTACCTGGAATTGGGCCAGTCACTGCAAAATCTCTCCATTCCGATGGGATAAAACTCATAGGGGAGTTGGCTACCATTCCCACTGGAGATCTTAAAAATAAATACGGTAATAAGGGGATCTCACTTTCTATACTTTCCCGCGGAGAGGATTCTAAAAAAGTAATTCCCATGGGTCCTAAAAAGAGTATTTCCAGAGAATCTTCATTTAAACACATCACCGTTAACTCCGATGAAAAAAAAGCTTTAATTGAAAAGCTTTCCCAAGATGTTGGCTCAATTGCAACTTCCAATAATGCCCTTTTTCGAACAGTTGGAATTAAAGTAATAGAACCCCCTTATAAAATCCACACCCGTGAAATTTCTTTTGGAACTGCCACAAACGACCCAAATTTAATATCCACTTCTGCCATGGATCTCCTCAAAGATTTCCATGAAATTTCAGTTAGGAAAATGGGAGTAAAGGTTTCCAATTTAAGTTTCCATGGGGTGGAACAAACTAAAATAAATCAGTGGGACTAAACACCAATTCTTCTATTCTATATCCCACTTAATAGATCTTCTATTGATTTCTGTGGATTTTTCGATTTCGCTATACCACTAGCTAATAATATGCCCTCAGCACCCAATTCTATCGCTGCAGAAACATCCTCCCCATTCGATATGCCTGCTCCACATAGGACTGGAATTTTTGGGTTAACTTTTCCTGCAGACTTGACCGCATCCCTGACAATATCCGGGGCAGCTTTGCTTACTGGAATTCCACTTCCGATTAACTCTGGGGGCTCCACCGCAACAAATGTTGGATCCAACGACGTTGCAGCAGCAATTTGGGATGGATTATTTGCACACACAACTGTTTCTAATTTAGCTTCAGACGCTTCCTGTATGCTTTCATCAATTTCTGCAAGTAACAACCTATGTTCTGAATGATTCAACAAACTACCCCTCACTCCTGCCTCAGATAATCCTGCTGAGGTAATTGTTCCTGTTCTAACTTTCTCCCCCTCTTTATCTATATGTTGCGCCCAAGTCTCTACTCCTGTTTCTACCACTTCCTTTAAGTGAATCACCTGAGGTGCAACTGCAATTCTAACGTCCAATTCATTTGAGATAGAATTTGCGGCCTTTGCAATTTCAATCGGATCACACACGTACGTTTTCAGATTGATAAGAATGAACATGGCTCAATTCAACCCCCTAACCAGTTATTCTTTGCGCTTCATTCTGCATCTTCCAATAAGTTAATTTTTAGATGCTTTTCTAATTTCTTCCGAACTTTTTCGGTCGGTAGTACTTCTCCCCTCTCCAATTTCTTGATCAAACTAGCTCTCTCATTTAGATTTTTAGCAAGTTCAACCTGCGATAACCCCTTCTCTTCTCTCCCCTGCCTAATTTTTTCGTTAAATTCTAAGTCTACCTCTTTCATGTGATGGTACCCTTGTCCTTTCTGTTTCTTCAATCCCCCTTTTCTATTAGTTGCTTTCCGTGGTTCAATCTTATATTTTGACCCTGTACTTTGACTTTTTGTATTCCCAATTTCAACGCCAAATCTAGAGCAAGCCTGACAAACCTGTAGTATCGCCCCTTCTATTTTCATGCTTTTTGGTGAAACAACTCCTTTCCCACACATTTCACATTGAACCATGACTACTATTTCTCCGCATTCTTTATATAAAAATTGAAGCGTTCATCAATTCTTCAATTTTCCATTTCTCTCCACGCTTTACCGAAACGTTGTATGGCAGTCATGTGGCCACCCACTGCGACTAATATCAATAGCCATGTTATTGCATCAAAAGGCCCTATTGTGACTTTTATTGAAATATCTATCAAAACAGCTAAAATGATCAACACAAATCGATCCGCGCGCACTATTAAACCTGTATAATCTCTTGAAAAACCAACCGCCTGGATCTGAGTTCCCACATAGGATGTCATCAGTACTCCTGTCACTGCTATAAAACCAATCAAATATTGCCCCACTCCCGCTGCAAGTCCCCCAATTATCACTATATCTGCATATCGGTCAAATACATGATCTATAAGATCCCCTTTATTTGAATCCTCACCCCTCCTTCGGGCCAATTCCCCATCAAGCAGATCTAAGATCCCACTAACTGCTATCAAAACCACCCCTGCTACATATCCACTTTCTCCTGTATAGAAAGAAAAACCTGCCAAAAATGCTATGATCAATCCCAAAAAACTAATTTGGTTAGGCGTTATTAAACTATTTTCTAGAATATCTACTAGTGGTGAAATTACCTTTTTACTCCAAGGACGCAATCGTTGAAATGTCATCTATTACTTTCATTTCTACTCTTCATTATTTTAATGAATCTATCCGCTTTCCTCAAACATATATTCAATAAAAGAAACCAAACCTACCTCTGGGTCTCTATCTCCTGCTATCGCCGCTTCTATTTCTTGAACAATTACTCTTGGTTCCTTTCCAGTTCCATCTATCTCATATACTCTACTTTCTCCGTGGATTTCCACCGATTCCACTAGTATCACATCAAGAGACTCTGCCTTTACATTCTCCTCAATTGACTTTTCGATGTCAATTTCTTCATTGTATTCTCTCCCTTCCAATCTCTTCTTGAGTTCTATAGGGTGACACCGTAGAACTATCACTTTGTCTACCTCTAACAAATGTGAAATATGGGAATCAATTACTATGTTATCTTTTCCCTCCAAGTGCTTCTCTATTGCTTTAATATCCGCAATCAATGTTTGACGATTCTCATCAAAGCCTTGGTATAATTTTTTTTCTTTTATTATGTCATTCAGATGTAAAATTTCACACCCCTGTGTTATATTTTTGGAACACGTTGTTTTCCCAGTCCCCGGAGTGCCTGTAATTGCTATTCTCATTCTTGCAGGTTGTTTATTTCTTTTACTACCTTCTCTGTCTGTTCTTGATTCCCACACGTTACTCTGATGTATTCTGGCATTCCGAACGAAGTACAATCTCTAACAATGATCCCTTTATTTTTCAATTGTTCAAAACTTTCCGTAGCATTTCCTATCTCCACTAGGACAAAATTTGCATAACTTTTCATAACATTCATATCTAGATTTTTCTCCATGTATTCTCTAGACCATCTCGCCATCTCAATAGATTTACCCAGGTGTTTTTCATCTCCCAACGCCGCACTAGCCGCATAACACGATAGTTCACCAGCTGCAAATGGGGTATTTACCCTGGAGTATTCTTTTGACCCTTCCTCTGGCACTATTGCATATCCTATTCTACAACCAGCCAATCCATATGCCTTTGAAAAAGTACGAATCACTGCTATATTCTGGTATTTTTTACATAACTCAATTGAACTTCTTTTTCCTGAATATTCGCCATATGCCTCATCAACAACTACCAGTGAGTCCTCCCCTACACCTTCTATTATTTTTTCAATCTCCTTGGTAGGGAATATTCTTCCAGTTGGGTTGTTCGGATTAGTCAAATATACTATTTTTTGTCCCTTGTATCCTCTAAGTACATTTTCTGCAGAAAGTTCAAACCCTTCTTTTTTTCCAATATCATATTCTTCTACCCCACCGTGATGGAACCTAGAACTCATGCCATAATATGCAAAACCTGGATTTGGAACAAGTACTCGATCTCCAGGCTCTATCATCGCCCTCGATATGTAATCTATCGCACCATCTGCTCCATTAGCAAGCCAAACTTGGCTTTCCCCAATACCCCATTTCTGTGCTATTTTATTTATCAGGTCCTTGGATGCTTTTTTCGGATATCTATTTACCCCCTCTGATTTTTCCTTCAATGTCTTTATCACATTTAAACTAGGTCCTAGTGGATTTTCATTAGATGATAAATTGATGATCTCTGATTCATCCCTCCCAATTTCTATTGCAACCTCCCCGGTACTTTTACCTGGGGCATATTCCCTGTGCTCTGAAAGGTCGCGCGTTTTCATAAATTAGGTTATGCAAGGAATGGGCTTAAGCCCACCCTCCTAGCTCATTCTG
>JAKURE010000030.1 GCA_022450005.1 Halobacteriales archaeon | reverse complement strand
TTGATTGGGTTCATACCAGGATGCGGTCCTCAGATTATAGTTACTACGTTGTATCTTCAGGGAATTGTCCCATTCGCAGGGTTAATAGGGAATGCAATTGCTAATGATGGGGATGCACTATTTCCTGCAATAGCCCTGACACCAAAAATGGCAATTATTGCTACACTATATAGTGGGATACCTGCTCTAATAATTTCATATTATTTCTTATTTTTCACGTAGCTGATGGATTCGCGAAAATGGAGAGAATGAAGTTAATAGAATAGATTCCCTTCCATGATTGTTCGAGAAGTTCTATCGGCCTCAGTATAGGTTATTTCATTGTTAACGATGCCCACTCCGATACGCATTGTTCCTTTGGGATGTCCAAGAATAATGGAATCCCCACTATGAGTGGGAGAGAGTGCTTGATTGGGAATTGTCCCCTCTAAAAGAGCAGCAGAAGCCGTGCACATTGCACCAGTGACAGCATAAGCGGGGTGTGCTTTTTGCATAGACATAATTCGAGCTAGAATGTCGTGGTTACTTGAAGCTATTTTGTCCCCAGAAAGAGTAGTATAATCACAAGGATTTCCTACAATAGCTACCTTTGGGAATCCGGGACTATGGGAAGTTGCATTTTTGAAGTCATCAACGATTCCAGCACGCTCACATGCAATTGAGCGGATATATTCTAATGTAGAAAGTAGATCGGAATCTCCATTTATTTCTGCAGGAGAGATGGCAGCAGATACACCTAAATCGCTGGCGTTGACAAAAACACAAGGAGTGGTTACATCTACTATAGATACCGCAATGTCCCCTATAGAATCTACAGAAATGACTTCGGAAGTATGCCCCGTGGGGAGTAATTTGTTTGTTACAGATCCAGATGGATCTACAAATCGAGATCGTATGGGACTGCCAGTTCCAGGAACCCCATATACTGTGAAATCGCCCTCATATTGTGGAGATCCATCTTGGGTTGTGGAAAGAGATTGTTCAATAGCGGAATTGGTATTTTCATTGTATAAGGTCAAGTTAGTAGCGTGAGAAGGTATCGTTTTTACCATCCCAGATTCAATTCCAAAAACCCCAACTCCGAAGGTGAGATTTCCACAGTTTCCACCCCAATCGACTGTGTCGTTATTAATTGAAACTTGTGCGAATCTATAATCAAGATCAAAATCGTCTTTTTGAGAAGGGGAAACTATCATAGCCTTGCTAGTTGTGGAATGAGATCCCCCGATGCCATCGATTTGCATAGAATCGGGACTTCCAAAGACTCGGAGTAGTACTTGGTCCCAAGTAGACTCATCTGAAGGTAAATCGCTGCGTTTAAAATAAACTCCTTTACTAGTCCCACCACGAATTATCATTGCAGGGATAGATTTTTGCACCATTCTTGTGGATTGGGTAGAGAGTGTTAATTATGTTTCGCAGTTGTAGATGAGAATATAAAACCTGTAGATACTATTTATTGGTGACAGATTGGTGTCTTTTTTTCAGGGCGTCTGTTGCTTTCAGTTCCCATTTCTTGCCATAAAATCCATAAAACACAATTAGAGCCATCCAGATATAGGAACAAACGATTCCAACATAAATACCGAAGACACCAAAATTAAGAGGGACACTTAGTAAATAAGACAAACCCAAAAATACTCCAAAGAATCCAGTGGTCCTGGCTATAAATGGCGTTATCGCATCTCCAGCACCTTGGAGGGCTCCTGCTAGCGAGAAATAAAGAGAGACGAATATGATTGCAACGGAAAATGCTTTTGCAAAATTGGTTGCATGATAGATGGTTAGAGAATCGGAAGTGAAGAGGCTTACAAGAAATTCAGATTGGATGAATAAAATAAAACCTGCAATTGTGAGGATCACTACACTAACCCCAGTGGTGAACCAACCCTCAAATCTTGCTTGTTCAAGATCTCCCTTCCCAATTGCTTGCCCAACGACTATACTCGAAACGGTGCTGTAAGCTCTATAAAATGGGCCTGTTAATTGATGATACATTCTTCGGCCTATATGGTATGCTGCAGTGACTTCGGTTCCAAAGAGTAGAAGCAATGCATTAAAGGGAAAATAGACAGCAGTGGTAATGACTCCACTTACCATTTGGGGAGTACTTATTACGAGAAGTTGGCGGGTGATGATAAGATTTCGAGGAAATTTGAACGTTGTTAAAACCCCTGTTGAAACGAGTGCGAATAAGACCAGTATTGCTGAAAAATAATGTGCAATCGCAGTGGCCATCCCGACTCCTAAAAGCGATAGTTCGGGGAATGGTCCAATTCCAAGTCCAAGTAAAATAGATCCAATAATATTGAGTATATTTGCGGCAATTAGTATGTAAGTGGGGGTGCGAGTATCGCCCGTTCCTTGGAGAGCTTTGGACCCAACAATGGTAATTATATCTGCGGGAGCGGCGAAGAGAACCACTGCTAAATAGAGTCCACCGAGTCTAGATACCTCGGCGGGAGCTCCAAGGAGGTCAAGTGCATTTTGACCGAATAGGATTCCAATCAGCGCAAGGGGAATACCGAGGAAGAATCCAAGTAATAAAGATTGAGAAACTACCTCATTCCGACTAGTGAAATTTCGTCCGCCAGTATCTTGACTAGATAGTGCGATTGCACCTCCGCCAAGGCCATGACCAACCCTCATGGAGAGTTGAGCATAGACATCTGCGATTCCGATTGCAGCTATTGCTGCAGGGGAAAAAAGTCCAGTTATAAAAATATCGACAGTTCGCATTAAAGTATTGAAGAATTGTTCAGCCATCAAAGGGCTTGACAAGGAAAAAGATCGAAAGAAAGTTTGTTTAAATTCTTCAAATGTTTTATTCACAATATAGAAATATCACATCGCGGTTGTTTTAGGATATCGAATCGGGTGGCGAAAATTAAAAATAAATCATTATTCCAGCACCAAAGGCAACGAAAAGGGCACCTATGACCACTTTCTGTGTGATGCGTTCAAGGTCACGAAGGAAGAGGAAAGAGAGTAATACCGTGAATAATCCAGCGGTACTAATTAAAGTAGACACAATGGCAACAGGGCCAAGATCAAGAGCAGTAAATGCCAGGAAAAGGCCGACAGACGATACAATTCCAGCAGCGATGAAATAGCCAGTTGCAGGTAGGGAAGGGGGGCGCAAGAGATCGCGTCGGAAGATAAATAAAAATAAAAAAAGTCCGACAAAGGCTGCAGTGTCGTTTAAAGCTATTGCCTGAAGCACAGTTGCAGGGGTTTCTACGAGGCCAAATCGTCGTATAACTTGCCCTAAGCCGAATGCGAATCCGGCAAAAACGGGTAAGACTAGATCTTGAAAGCTCCAACCAGAGATATTTCCACCTTTAGAAGTGGCGAGAAGTGAAAGTCCAACGACAACTAATAGGATCCCTGCAGAATGAATGGTAGAGAGTGGTTCACTTAATAGGAAGAGGGCTAGAATGGCAGCAAATGCCGGCAGGGTTGAAGCACCGATTCCTGCGATGCTAGCTCCAACTTTATCAATGCCAATATAAAAGGAGATTCGCCCTATTGTAGTTCCGAGAATTCCCCCTCCTAAGAAGATTAACGCAATGCGAGGGGATATGCTGAGTATAGCATCTAAACCCTGGGTGATGTAAAGGGCAGACCAGAATATTATAGTCCCAACAGTTATGACAGCAAAGGCTGCTTGAAGGGCATGCCCTCCATAGGCCATTCCACGTTTGGATAATACGGGGTCGATCCCCCAGACGACTGCTGCAGCTAGAGCAGCGAGATAGATATCAATAGACACATGCCCTTTGGGTGGGAAGTTGGATAAAGAGGATGATTAGAAGAGAGGGACTTTGGAAGGAATAAAGAGACAATGGAAGATATAAATTTTATTAAGTTGGCGATAAAAATCGGAAAAATTGTACTCATATTGGGGATTGGTCTTAGTTTGTTGTTGATAGCAGTTCAGATAACAGAAACTCCTGAAGTTCAAAAAAGGGATATGCCAGGGATAGAATGGGATATTGAAAGAATTAATTCCACGCATGTTTCAATAAAACATATTTCGGGAGAGCCAATCGGGGTAGAAAGTGTATTGATTACAGTAGAAGGAAGAGGTAGGCCAATTCATAAGACAGGTTCGATTGAGCAAGGGGACGTCATAGTAACTCAGGCATATGCAGAGACACTAGTTGAGATATTCTGGGAACAGGAAAATGAATATCTAAGGCTGATGCATCGATCTAGAGTTTGAACAGCGGACACGACGGGATTTGAACCCGCGATCTAGAGGTTAGGAACCTCTCGCCCTATCCTGGCTAGGCCACGTGTCCTTGGTAACAGAGTATTATTTACAATTACTTCTTTTCATCGATGATGAATGGGGATGTTGGCGTTACCATACGGTGGGTCATATGGAAAATGGAGAGTATATAGAAGGGATGTTAATCTTTAGATTCTTTCTTTGAATCTTTCTTTGAATCTTTCTTTGAATCTGCCTTCTTGGAGTCAGAATCAGATCCGCCAGTCAAATCACCGATTTCTTTTTCTATTTCTTCTCTTCCTCGTTTGAATTCGCCCATTGCTTGTCCGGTGGATCTGGCTAACTGTGGGATCTTGTTTGCTCCGAATAGAAGTATTGCGATGAGCAAGATAACAGCGAGCTCCATTCCACCAGGAATGCCGAACTGGAGTGGTACTATAGCAACCATTGTGAGCCGTTTAGAGAGAGATGATAATAGTCTTTTTGATTACACTTAATGTCAGACAATGTAGGATAATATCAAATAGAAGGGGAGTATAGTACTACGAGAAGATGCCTGAAAAGAGGATACACAGTGAACTTTCTGAAGATTACGAAGTCATCAAAGGGGTTATGCAGACATATGAGAAAATAGGGTCACATTTTTCCGAAACTAGATTTCATCCGTGGCCAGAAGTGGGGAAATTTCTGGAAGAGTTGTCAGGAGACATCGCTCTTGATATGGGTTGTGGAAATGGGAGACACTCAGAACTACTATCGGAATGTGTAGAAAGGGTTGTTGGGGTTGATATGAGCTCGATGATGTTACTTGAAACTATTAATAGAGGAAAGAGTAATCGGTTTGAAGTGAATCCCATACGGGGGAATGTGATGGAATTGCCAGTTCAGACAGGGTGTGTAGACATAGGAGTTTATGTTGCGACGATACATCATCTGCCTACTACAGAGTGTAGGATTGATAGTTTAAATGAGTTGGAGCGAGTGTTGGTTGAAGGAGGAACTGCAATTGTGGGGTCTTGGTGTACAGATCATGAACGTTTTGAGGAAGGGAAAGGTTTTGATACACTTGTTAATTGGACCCTTCCAGACGGGACTGTGGTTCCTCGGTATTACCACATTTATGATATAGAAGAATTTGAGAGGGATGTCAATGCCAGCAGATTGGAAGTAGTAGACATATACTCAAATGAAGGGAATTGTTATGCCGTTGTGAGCAAGGGTTAATCGGGGAGATCAATTGAAATGCCGGGTTTGAATTTGAAGGTGAATATCAAAGCGAGGATGTTAATGAAAAATAGAGAAAGGAATGCGAGATAATAGTCCCCAAATATATCGCGAATGAGCCCCATTCCGGAAGGGCCTATTGCGGCGAGGGAATAACCGAAAAAAAGAACAATTGAAGTGAGTTTTTCTGCTGTTTTCTCATCTGAGGAATAGTCAATTGGCAACGTCATAGAAAGGGGGAAAATGCCACCCAGGCCAATCCCGAGTATGCTGACCCACAAATAAGGTGCCAAAAGAGGAAACATTGTAATAGCAAACAGGCCAACGGCACTTAGGACCAAACTAAAGAAAATCCAAGGCCTTCTATCGATATTTGAATCTGCTAGAGCGGAGATACTTGCAGTTCCAAGTAGTTGGGTTAATAAAAATACAGTAAGTAATAAGCCCGCGTCGTTTGCAGACCAACCTAGAGACATATACAGAGGAGATAGCCAAGATAATACTGAATAGAATAGGAGAGTCACAAGAGCGAGGAATAAAGAGATTGCCCAGACCCAAGTGTGGGACCAAGTTGTTTTTGGGAAAACAGAAGAAATAGATGCAGTAGGAGGAGTTTCAGAACGTTTCTGTAGTGTGAGGGGAAACCAAACTAACAGAGCGATAATTGCAAAAATAGACCAAAATGCAAGCGAAAATGTCCAGTCCCCAAAGAATGTTAACAATGGGACGGAAAAGCCAGCAGCAACTGCGGCCCCTAGAGTTAAAGAAGTTGCATAAATTCCGGTGACACTTGCTGCGCGATTTGGGAAATATGTTTTTACAAAAGAGGGAAGCAGTGTTTGGGCAATTGCAATTCCCATACCAAGGACTATGGTAGTCCCAAGAAGCAAAAATAGATTAGAACCCCAAAGTCGAGAGAGGGTTGCAATTCCAATTAAAAAAACAGCATAAAAAATTGCCTTTTCCCGTCCAAAAAATCGAGAAAATGGGACTGCTAAAAGGGCAAATATTCCCATTGAAAGAGTAGGGATGGTAGTTAATAGGCTAGCAATGAAGTAGCTCAGATTTAGATCCGTTTTGATCAACTCTAAGAGGGGAGGAACAGAAGCGATGGCGGGACGGAAATTGAATGAGATCAGGATCATGCCAAAAATTAAAAGAAATCGTTTTGAGAGAGAAAGAGAAGTCATTTGTTGGAACTAATTATTCGAAGGAGAAGGGTGTACTGATTAGGAGGTCATATTTGAAATTCGATGAAGAGGGGGCCCTTGGAAATGGGAAGATCCATATCAGAGGGAAGAGAATAAGTATAGTAAGCGTTCGTGGTCTAGTGGTATGACTAGGGCCTTCCAAGCCCTAAGCCCGGGTTCAATTCCCGGCGAGCGCATTGTCCTAATGGATTCGATTATCGGTCTGAATTAATCTTCTTGAAGTAGATCATTAATTGAGTTCATGCACAACAAATGTTCTTCTTGTATTTTCTTAAGCTGTTTTAGCACGGCATTATCATATGTTTTTACTTCTTTTGCATAGTCAACGGCTTGGATGAACTGACTTTCTGCACCATATTCTTCTTGGACCCTTGCGAGAACGCGCAGTGTTTGGCGAGGGTCATTCTTGACTGAATAAATATAATCAAATAGTTCTTGTTTATTTTCCTGAAACCACTTTTCACGGGATTTGACAGTGGCAAGGTCCGGTATATTAAACATAGCTAAAGATGGGCGATAATCAGACTTTAATTAATCGCCCGGTGAGGACATATCAGAGAATATTTCTCTCGCCTTGATCATTTTTGGAAGGGTATTGAAAATACAATAAGGATTGGAAGGGTTTTTTGAAAAGTAATCGTGGTGATACTCCTCTGCTTCGTAAAAAATAGATAATTCAGATATTTCAGTCACGATTGGATTGTCATATGAATTTTGTTCAGTTAATGAGTTTACATAAGATTCTGCGGCCGACTTTTGGGCGGGGTTGTGATAGAAAATTGCAGATCTATATTGAGATCCAATGTCAGGTCCCTGTTGATTAAGTTGGGTTGGATCGTGTATGGCAAAGAAAATTTCAAGGAGGTTTTCATAGGAAAATGAATTGGGGTCGTAGGAGAGCTGTACAGCTTCTGCGTGGCCAGTTTGTCCAGAACAGACTTCATCATAGGTAGGATTTGTAGTCTCTCCTCCACAGTATCCGGGTTTGACCGGGCCGATCGTTTTAAATTGAGAGAATGCAGCCTCGATGCACCAGAAACATCCTCCAGCAAAAGTAGCATGCAGAAATTTTTCAGACATGAATGATAGATCGGGATGTAAAGATATGTACTAAATGGTTTGGATAAAATAAATGGGGGAAAATCACTAGTTGTGGGTTTTGGTTTTTAGGGAGAAATGACAGGTGTCTTGCTATTTAGATAAATATTTCGTCTATTGTCGGGGTAATCATCGACAGTTACATATAGGGAGACAGTGATTTTGTGGCTATGTCTCAAACAATGGTTGGAAAATCCCAAGTAAAAACTCGATTGTCTGCAAGCGAACTGAACGCTGCAAAAAAAGAAGTTTCGGATGCATGTAATGTGGTGGCTGCGGCAGGGTTGGCCGAACTATACACAGGTCATGTATCATATAGAATTGGAGATCTTGCTCTAATGCCGGCACATCTTCATCATGATGGAAAAGGGATGGAATCTATGACGCCAGATCAGATAGTTGTAGTTGATTTGAAAACTGGAGAGCAGAATCCAAAGAATTTGGAGCTACCAGAAGAAGACGTAATTCATACTAGTATATTTGCAGTTCGAGAAGATGTCAAAAGTTGTGTGCATGCGCATCCAATTCACGCTACTGCATTGAGTATGTCTAGCTCTGCTTTGATTCCGGCTTCAATACGGGCTGTTCGACTGGGGGAAGTCCCCGTACATGATGCAGGCCCAATGTTGATTGAAGCAAATGCACCAGATGTGGTCGCGCAGGGAGAGGCAGTTGCAGAGAGTTTGGGAGATGCTTCGGCACTCTTACTACGAGGACATGGAGTAGTGACAGTAGGGAGAACGGTTGCAGAAGCAGTGAGTAATTTATTCATACTGGAAAGAGCAGCTCATCTGCAAATACTCGCAAACATGGCAGGTGGGGTTGTTGCATATGAAGGGAATCCATATGAGATTGCGAACCACCCAGAAAACCATCCGGAGTTACAAGGAAGCCCAGAAAAACCTAGTGAAGATGCGTACAAATTCTTAAGAAATCAGTGTTTTAAATAGAGATAAAATTTAGTTTGGGTTGGGATTTTGTTTTATTAAAATAGCCAGGGCGATAATGGGCCCGACCGGATTTGAACCGGTGACGAATCGGTTATGAGCCGATCTCTCTAACCTGGCTGAGATACGGGCCCGATAGATATCAAAAGGTGACTGATTATTATAATGGCTTCGAACTAGTGGGGATGGGAATGGCCCTCATGTGAATGTGAATGGCCCCCAATAATAAACTCAGAAGCATCTCGAATGCCTTCTGCAAATTCAAGAGCCCTCTTGTCAAGTTCAGAAATTTCCATATGGTTTTGGTTCGATAAGATCTGTTCTAGTATTTCGATCCAAAGTGAATAATATACCCAGTCTGTTTCGTTCTGCAGATGGGAGGGGTCGGTATTTTCAATTCTTTGGATCAACAATTCTTGAAAGTCGTCCCATGGGAAAAGATTGCCCTCATGTAATGTCACCACCATGCCAAAAATACTAGCTTGCCAGGGTTCCGAGAATAGAGGACTTCCACTGGGAGTCTGGGGAAATCCCCCTAAGTTGGAAAGTTTGCTTAGGATTTCTTCTGCATGTTTTTGTAGAGTTAAAGGGATAGAAGATGTCATAATAGAGAGTCCCACTAAGTTACCACGATTTGGGAAACTCCAATCATGGAATCTCGAGTTACGATGGCGGCAAGTTCTGACTCGGTTAAAGATTCAGTTCCAGGTGGCCGTTGGGGGAGAACCATATACCTAATATCGGCACTAGAGTCATGGACTTTGACTTCTATGTCCCCATCTAGATCTAGTCCAAATTCCTGGAGTACAGATCGTGGTTCAAGAACGGTTCGTGCACGGTATTCAGGGGATTTGTACCACGTTGGTGGCAGTCCCAATACAGACCAAGGGTAGCAGGAACAAAGAGTACAAACGACAACGTTGTGGACCTTGTCTGTATTTTCAACTACTTGTACATGTTGAGATCCCATTTCAAAATTGAACTCCCCAATAGCAGACACGGGGTCTGTTAAAAGCCTCTCTTTAAAATCTGCATCTACCCATGCTCTGGCAACAATCTTTGCTCCGTTTTGAGGACCAATATCGTGTTCGTAGGCAGAGATTGCCGCATCTATTGCTTCATGAGAAAGTAGGCCTTTTTCTACTAATAAAGATTGTAATGCTCGCACTCTAGATTTTGGGTCTTGTATTTCTTGATCGTTTTTAGGTTCAAGGGACATGTGTACTATCACCATCAAATAAGAATGGAAGGAACCTATCTTTATCGGTGTTAGAGGGAGGGCAAAACATCTTGGGAAAGTGTTTTGATGGATTGGGAATAGTCAGGTCCAAGTTTGGCTAAGACGACTTGTTTTAGTTGCTGTGTTTCGGGCGAATTAAAGCATTGTGCGAGGCCTTCGATGCAAGCGTCTGCATCACCAGCAATGAATGTGGCATTGACCATTTCTTCTGTAACTAATTTAGCTGCTTCTTGAATGGTTGCACCTCCATTGAACGCATCGTATATTTTAGTTACATTTTCTGGTTTGACACCTACAGATTGAAAATCAGAATCGGAAAAACCAGTCTTTTTGAGGGTCATGAGTGCGTGTGCTACGTAGGGTTTTGGAAACTCCATTGCCGCTTTATGATCAGAATCAACGGAGACATTTATTTCTGCCAAAAGTGAGGGATCTACAGCCCCAACAAAAGGTTCTTTTGGATTTAATTTAGCATATAGTTCGTTTATTTTTCCTGCACGGAGAAGAGGGAGATACATACCTCCTAAAATGACTCCATCCATGTATTTTCTAGCAACTTCCATCGCCATGTCACCATATCCGCCTAGATAAAATTTAATAGGTGCTTGGGGAGAGAATCTCATCTGCATTTTTCCTTTATCTTGGAGATTAAAATAGCTAGTAAGTAAGGGATAATCGCTGAAATTGATTTTTGCTCCTTTTAAAAGTTGATTGACGCAAGTGACCGTCTCTGATAACATAGAATAAGGAGATGGGGTAGATACTTCCTTTCCGGTTTGTGCAATGCTACCCCTTCCAATCCCAACGCTGACTTCGCGCCCATCGGTTAATTCAGTTAAAGATGC
>JAKURE010000003.1 GCA_022450005.1 Halobacteriales archaeon | reverse complement strand
AACATAGTGGATGAATCGACCAATTCTTGTTTTTTGAATACTATCAATATGTAATGGACTCGCCATTATGGATCGATAAATATGCACCCAATGCGGAGGATTTTCCTCAAGAGAAACTCCGTTATATTTTGCCAAAATCCCAAGAAATGTCAATAAATTTTTTATTATACGGTCCAGCAGGTGGTGGCAAGACTTCGGCGGCTAGAATCATTGCGAGAGGAGGGGAATTGATTGAATTCAATATTGCAGATTTAGTTAATAGCTCAAAAAAAGAAATTGTAGAAAATCCACTTTTTTCTGGGTTTATATCGTCTAAAAAAATGCCTAGTGGGTCGAAAGATTCGCTCATTATTCACTTCATAAAAGAAAGTGCAAGTTATCCGCCAGTATCAGGGGGAAGAAAAGTTATGATACTTGATAATTTTGAAAGTGCCCAGAGGAATTTTCAACAAGCTCTTAGACGCATAATAGAACAATATCATCATAATACCCAATTTATTCTCACAACACGTCGATTGGGGAAGGTCATACCTGCCATCAGATCGCGCTGTTATTGTGTGTCAGTGAGAGGGGCCCAAGATTCTGATATGAATAAGATAATAGAGAATATATTGAGGATAGAGGGAATAAAATTTACAGAAGATGGGGTTGGATTTATAGTAGATAGCGCGTCGGGGAATATCAGATCTGCAATTATGTACACACAAGCGATTGCAGAACGGGGGGGTGAAATTACTCAGGAGGGGGCGATTGAAATAATTCAAGAGATGGGACTCGAAGAACCCATAGTAGAGCTTGTGGAATGTTCATTGAGTGGTCAGTTGGGGAATGCAAGATCCATTCTTGAGGGGTTAATGATAACTAGTGGATATTCTGGAGGAGAATTGTTGGAAATTATAAGTAAAGTTGTGAAAGAGAGAGAGGATGTAGACCAGGTAGAGTTTGCACTTATACTAAGTGAGATTGATTGTAATCTTTCAAAAGAAGCTAATTCAATAATTCATTTAACGAATTTTTTGACAAAATTAGGATCGCTGGGATGAAAGAGATAATCATAGCTCTTGTGGTTGTTGTCGTTTTGTTCATAGTGTGGAGTAAAAGAGATCCCAATAGGGAAATTCCAATCACCGGTATTGTGTCTCCGGCAGATGGGAAAATAAGTGTATTAAGGAAGGAAATGGATGGGAGAGTGAGAGTGGGGGTGTTCATGAATGTGTATGATGTTCACGTTAATCGGGCCCCTGTGTCAGGGTGTGTTAAAGAGATGGAGCACATATCAGGGGGGTTCTTTCCTGCTTTCTCAAAGGAGTCGGATAGAAATGAGAGAGTTAGAATTGTATGTACAGTGGACCCACCAAGAGAGAGTAAAGTAAAAACAAGTGATGAATGGGAAATTGTATTGATAGCAGGTGCACTAGCTCGTCGTATAAAACCATATATAAAAGTTGGAGATCGTATTGAAAAGGGAGAGCGTATTGGCCATATTGAATTTGGTAGCCGGGTGGATGTCATATTCCCTGCAGAGAGACGTATAGAGGACGTACTAGTTAAGATGGGAGATAGAGTTAGGGCGGGAGAGTCTATTTTGATGGAAAGTTGATGATCAGATTATTTATGGAGAATGTGGACATGTCGAGTTAAAGATTTATGGACCCTCCGTGTGAAGTGATTTTTGAGAACCCATCCAGATTGTTTGGCTAATTTTTCAAGTGGAAAGTCAGAAATGACAACTACTTTTGAAGTGAGAAGATATGCTTCTTTAAGAGTGCGCTCTATGAGGACATCTATCTCATACCCGGTTATTTTTGATTGACGGCCGTAAGGAACATCGAATAGGATTGAATCTATTTTGGTTGAAAGGGGTAGATTTGCAGCATCACCTCGAATGGTTACGAAATTTTTAACAGAGTAATGTCGAAGGTTTTGGTTCGCTCCAAGTATCATTTTTTGTTGTGCATCCATGCCATACACAGTTGCCCCCATCAATGCGGCTTCTATGAGAATTCCACCAGTGCCGCACATAGGATCGAATATTATGGAGTTGGGTCTTGCCCCAGCTAAATTGGCAATCGCCCGTGCTTCGATTGGGTCCATACTCCCAGGCTGAAAGAAAGGTTTTTTTGTAGGGTTGCGGTCTGAATATCCCTTCGAACTTGTTTCGAGCAGGCGCCCTACTATACAGATATCTCCCGAAAAAAGAACTCTAATTTCATGAATGGGAGTATCCAGATCAACAGAAAATCCTTTGTTGACAAATACAGTTCCTACTTCTCGTTCGACTTTTTGTGTGTCAATGTTGGTGGATCTTCGAATATCTCTAGCTCGGATGGCGATAGTACCTGGTTGGTCTAGGTGGATCATATCTAAGGAAGAAAGAAGTTCAGATAATCGAGATGAGGTTTGTAAGAGGACCTCACTGACTCGGTGGGTATAGCCCAAATGGATAGTTCGGGGGAGAGAAACTGTTTCCGCGAGGGCTAACCCTGGTGCGATTACCTGTACTCCTTTTGCCGCATTTTGAGCCTCGGCTGCAGCGAAATCGCAGTTTTCACCTGCTAGTTCTAGAACATACACAGCAGCGATTCAGTTCTGATAAATGATGAGGATATCGATGCCCACAAAATATACTAAATATTGAATTTTATTCGACTAATCTATCGATGGTAGTTACTAAAATTCCAGTTGCTCCTTTTTCTTTGAGAAGTTCGATTGTATCGAAGACATCTGATTCATCCACCACGGCGTGGATAACTACCGTGGAGTCTCCAGCAGTATCAATCACAGTTGGACTAGATAATCCGGGTATTACGGACGTGATGTCTTCTAATTTTTCCCGAGGGGCATTCATCATCAGATATCTCTTATTTTTAGCTGCGACAACAGAAGAAAGTGCCCCAGCAATTTTTTTGGTCAAAGGATGGTCTTGTACATCATCTCGAGAGATTAATCGGGCGCTGCTGTTTAATACCTCTTCTAAGATGATGAGTTGGTTGCTACGAAGGGTTTCTCCAGAGCTGACAATATCTACGATTGCATCTGCCATGCGAACGTGAGGTGTAAGTTCGGTTGCCCCACCTACTTTTACTATTTCTATAGGTATATTTTGATTTTCAAAGAAAGTTTTAGTTATGTTTGGAAACTCTGTTGCGACACGTTTTCCTTTTAATTTTTCAAGGGAATCGATTGAAACGTCGGAGTTGACACGGGGGTCAAGTGAAGCTACCACTAGTTTGCATTTTCCAAAATCCAAGTCCAAAATATCGACTATATTGTCAAAACTCTTTTCTTTGATTTGATCGTGTCCAGTGATTCCTATGTCTGCTGCACCGCTGCTAACATATCTAGGAATATCTTCTGATCGAACATAGATGACAGTAGTATCAGGAATGGTTGTATCGGCCCAAAGTTTCCTGTCTTGCTGAGATTCTCTCACATGGATTCCTGCTCTAGATAGTAAATTAGATGCAGGAGTGTGGAGACGGCCTTTATTCGGTAACGCGATTCTCATAAGTATACCTAATGTAATCTACGAGAAACACTCTTTCGGTATATTAGGATCATATCGTAGGGGCTAATGTCCTCTATCTCAAAGGGGATATATGAATACTCTAAGTGTCATAGGGGGTAGAGTCTTAAAAGAAGACTTGACCCTAGAATTTTTAGATGTCCTCATAGATGTCGATGGGGGACTAATTTTAGAAGTGGGGGAGTCACTTAGAGGTGATGAAGAAATAGATGCAAGAGGGGGATTGGTCATTCCGGGTTTGGTAAATTCACATACTCACATGGCCATGACACTTTTACGGGGTTATTCAGATGACAAACCTCTCGAGGAGTGGTTGAAAGAAGATATATGGCCTATCGAATCTCATTTGACATCCGAAGATGTTTATATTGGATCCCAATTGGCTTTGGTTGAATTAATTAAATCGGGTACTACTACGTTTTGTGACATGTATTTCCACATGCCCGAAGTCGCAAGGGCTACTGAAAGTTCGGGGATGCGTGCGGTGTTAGGTCAGGGTGTGGTGACAGTTGGTAAAAATGAAGATGATGCTTATTTGGATGCTGAAAAGGGACTAAAATTTGCTGAAGAATATAGTGGATTTGCAGATGGCAGAATTAAAACAGCATTTATGCCTCATAGTATGAATACAGTTGACTTAGAATATTTTGAAGAACACATTCCCCGTGCTAGAGATCTGGGAATTCCAATTCACCTCCACACTAATGAAACGTTAGAAGATGTCGAAAAAACTATCAAAATGCACGGGATGAGACCGATAGAGCTTGCATCGGAATATGGTATTTTGAGTGCAGGGGATTTCGCGGCTCACTGTGTTCATGTTGATTCAAATGAAATTGGTATTTTGGCGGATGAGGGTATAGGGGTTGTTCATTGTCCAGCGTCCAATATGAAATTGGCCAGTGGGATTGCCCCAATTCAAAAATTGCAGAATGAGGGGGTTACAATAGGGCTCGGGACGGATGGAGCTGCTTCAAACAATGACTTAGATTTATTTGGGGAGATGAGAGACGCTGCGATGGTAGGAAAACTATCTGCTAAAAGTGCTAGTGCTGTGAATGCCACATCTGTTTTTTCAATGGCCACAGTGGGTGGGGCAAACATATTGGACATACCAGCAGGGAGAATAGAACCGGGTTGGGTTGCGGACTTGGCAGTATTGGATCTCGAAGCTGCGCATCTTACCCCAATGAGGAAATGTGTGAATCTCCTGGTATATGCGGCAAAGGGTTCAGATGTGATCCATACTATTTGTGATGGAAAAGTCCTTATGAAAGACAGAGAAATACTAACTTTGGACGAATCTAAAGTCATAGCATCTGCTCGTATATGTGCGAATGATCTTAGTGAACGGGTAGGGAAAAGGGAGTAATTTAAGATAGATAGAATCTTGAAACACTTTTGTTTCGTGCGTCGCTTAGAGAACTCATGACTATTTATCCCACCATTTCAGATTCCGTTGACAATGTGGATAATCACATAGATACAGGGAGAGAGAAAATTGACTGGGCTGCGACCAATATGCCTATTCTTTCTTTTTTGCGTGAACAATTCATTCGCGAGATGCCTTTTCGAGATCAATGTATAGGTGTCGCGTTGCATGTTGAAGCGAAAACAGCTGTGTTATTAGAATTACTAGCAGAAGGTGGTGCAAAGGTTGTAGTGACTGGTTGTAATCCCCTTTCAACCCATGATGATGTGAGTTTTGCACTGGATGCCAATCCAATGATTTCGAGTTATGCTGCAAAGGGAATTACTGATGAAGAATACTACAAAGGAATAGAAGCGGTGATTTCCCACAATCCCACTTTGACATTGGATGATGGGGGGGATCTAATTTTTGCATTGCATGAAAATCATGAGGAAAGGATAAAGGATGTAATTGGAGGATGTGAAGAGACTACTACAGGGGTGCATCGACTCAAGTCTATGGAAGCTGAAGGAAAACTCAAGTATCCTGTTTTTGCAGTTAATGATACCCCAATGAAGCGTTTATTTGACAATATTCATGGGACGGGAGAATCAACTATACTCTCCATTGCTGTTACGACTAATTTTTCATGGGCGGGTAAGACAGTAGTCGTGGCAGGCTATGGTTATTGTGGGAGGGGGGTAGCGAAGAAAATATCCGGTCAAAACGCACGGGTAATAATTACAGAGGTAGATCCATTGAGGAGTTTGGAGGCATACATGGAGGGCTATGAAGTTATGCCGATGTTGCAAGCGGCCCACAGGGGGGATGTATTCATTACGACGACGGGGAACTGTGATATTCTTAATAAAAATCACTTTGAATTGATGCGGGATGGGGTTATTCTTGCAAATGCTGGGCATTTTGATGTTGAGATCAATATAAAAGAGCTAGAAAAATTAGCCACATCTGAACGAATAGTGAGAGATGGGGTTCGAGAGTATCAATTGAAAGATGGTCGCAGAATTAATGTGCTTGCTTCGGGGAGACTTGTCAATTTAGCCAGCCCATTATCTCTTGGGCATCCGATTGAGATAATGGATCAAAGTTTTGGTATGCAAGCGGTCTGTATGCGCGAGATGGTTGTAAATCCTACTTATGGTCCAGGGGTACATTCAGTACCAATCGAACTAGATGCCCAGGTGGCAGAAATAAAACTCAGATCGGAGGGGATTGAGATAGACTATCTCTCAGAGTCACAAGATAATTATTTGAGAGGGTCGGAGTTCGGGACGTGAGTTCGGCCCAAGCAAAGGGCAGTCGGGTGGAAAGGGAACTGGTAAGATTACTAGACAAAGCGGGTTTTGCCGTTATGCGGGCACCTGCAAGTGGCGGTGCCACATCGCGAGAATTGCCAGATGTATTAGCAGGAAATGGAAAATTATTTTATGCATTTGAAGTTAAATCAAGTGCTAGTGATAAGATCTATTTGAGTGGAGAAGAGGTTGAAGCTTTAGTTTATTTCTCTCAGAACTTTGGTGCCAAAGCGCGTATTGGTGTAAGATTTAATAATGAGAAGTGGTATTTCTTTCACCCGGGGGACTTGTATATAACAAAAGGTGGGAACTATCGCGTTTCGCGGGAGGACATGTATGAGAAGGGAATTGATTTTGAGGAATTGGTTGGCGAGTCGGAAAAGACAACGTTTGGAGATTATAATGAAGAGAAATGAACATCAGGATGGTATTAGATAAGGGATTGTTTTGCTTCGAAGCCCTTTTTACTATTTCTAAGAAATAGATAGAGTATGAGTATACCACGAATTCGATTGTTGGAGATAATCGCTTCTGTGGCCTGGGCAAGTATTTTTGTAGTGGCAATAGTATATATTGGAAACAAATATTCTATGCAAGAAGGGGTTCTTCAAGAAGGGACGTTGTGGATAATTGTGGTGATAGTTGGGTTTATAGTGGCGATGATGGGAACGGGATATTTACTTTCGAGAATAGAAGAATAATTAGATTTCTAAGGGTGTTTTTTAGAGGAGTATTGAAGTGGATGAGATATTGTTTGACAAATTTCATCCATATTAACACAATCACCATACGCTTGCATTGTTGCGCATGATGGCGGGGGGTATATGGGTGCCCCGTCTTTATCTTGGAGATAATTCATGGTAGATTGGATTAGAGAGGGATGGAAAGAATTGTTTTTTAAATAATCAAGAGTGTCTTGGGGATTTTTTTGGGTAGAAATAAGAAAAGAAGTCAGTGAGAACAAAGATGGTGGATTGAGTATTTCGTTGGATTCCATCCGTTGTAAGAGATGCACCATACAAGGCGGGAAAAAATCGATAGAAACGGGACCCAATTCTGGTTCGAGATCGATTTCGTCGATGTAACTGTGGATGGATTTTAATTGTGTTTGCAATAGTTTTTCTGCTTCTTTGGGAACTTTGAGAGGGAGATCACTTTTTATTTGCCGAAAAATTCCAACTCCCAAGAGTTTATATAATTCAGATTCTTCGACGGTGATGTTTCCTTGAGAGAGTGCTTGAAATACCAACTTCCAGCTAGCACCGGGTAGATAAGAAATAAAGGATAGATAGGTTTCAACTGAAATCGAAAATGTATCACCATATTGGACTATATTTTTTGTGACTTGTAATTCGTCTAAGAGTGTTTTTAAGGATAGTCGGGCAGGACTGATGCTTTTCAGTTCAGTGTTATCTTCCAGATCGTTTTGGAAGTGAGACATAGCAGTTTGCGATTCTGCCCAAGAATACCTGTGTGTTAGGCCGGGTTCGTTTACTAGAGAAACTAGAATACGCGCTAGTGGATATGACAAAAGTTCTACTGTTGCATTTCTATGTTCTGGGCCTATTGATCCTTCTTCAATTGCACACAAAATGCGTTCCAGGGCACGGTTTACTGTTGGCTGGTTGGTTTGTATGGTAGAGATTAAATCGAACCCGGAATCCGCTACGCTCTCTTTTGCAGAGGATAAAAACGGATATTTTGCATGTAGAATTTCCATTTACTATGCTCTCGAACTGCATCCAGGATAAACTTATCCGGTGACGTTTGTGGATTCCTATGTTTTTTAGAGTCTCTGTGTATCGATGTACCTAAACCCTAGGTAAAGGTATAATAATGTACCTATGCTTTTTGCATATCCCTGCCCGGGGTGCCGGACTAGAAGTAGTATGCATGCTCCAGAATGTAAATTTGAATTATGTTCTAGAGATGAGATCGAAAAAGCATATATTGATATTATTTCTTTAATTTTGGTCGATCCGAGTACGCAGAAAGAAATAGCGAGCAGAATTCAATCGGAATGGAAGAATCTCCACTCAGGGATAATGTTCATTTTAACAAGAGAACAACGTGTTGAGCAAGGAGAATTGGGAAAAATTAGACTATTAACTCCTGCAGAAAGGGCAGACAGAATATCAGAACCAGTATCAGAACCTATGAGGACCATATATGAAAAAGGGAGTTATCCAGGGTGTCACGACAACGCTCTTTTTGCTATGTTGGCGTGGCACAAAATGGTTGGATTTTCATGGGAGGAGACACAAGAAAAAGTTACTCAATGGCTTGTGCGGAGTGGTAGTTGGGAGAGAGGTGGATTTGGAGAATCAGTCCCCAAAGATGTGATAGGTAATAAAAAACACGTATATGAGGGAGGATATGGGTGGATGGAAAAGGCACAAGCTGCAAAGAGGGTAATTGAGAGGATGGAATGAAACTTCCAGAAAAAAGAAAGGGAATTTCCAATCCAAAGAGGGCGTTATCAATAGTATTTTTTGTCATATTATTAGATCTAATTGGGTTTGGGATAATCATACCAGTCTTACCATTTTATGTTAGGAGTTTTGGTGTTAGTGATATTGCAATTGGGTTGTTGGCAGCGTCGTATTCGTTAATGCAATTTGTGTCATCTCCATTTTTAGGTAAGTTATCAGATGTATGGGGCAGACGTCCTATTTTAGTGATTTCTTTATTTGGGAGTTCTGTGGCATGGTTTTTCTTTGGAATTGCAGAAGAGATTGGATCGTATAGTATAATGGGGGGGCTAGTATTATTGTTTTTAGCTCGTATGTTTGCAGGGGCGATGGGAGGAAATATTTCTACGGCGAATGCGTATATCGCGGATGTTACTACGGAAGAAGAGAGGCCACGATATCTAGGATATATTGGTGCCGCATTCGCGGTGGGGTTCATAATAGGACCAGCTATTGGGGGAGTCTTAGCTACAGAATATATAATTGGAATTGTCGATTCCATACTTCCAGCAATAATTCCAATAACTATCTATTCGCTGCCGAGTTTTGGTGCTGGTTTGTTGAGCTTTTTGGGGATGGTCCTATGTATTTTTTATCTTCCAGAATCGAATCTATCCGAGGGAGTGGAAAGGAGGGAGAGTAATTTTTCAGAGTTACTAGAGCCCCTGAAGAACTATTCGATTAGAGGAGTGGTCATTGTCTCATTGGTGGGTGCTATTGCTTTTTCAGGGATTACGGTGATGTTCATACCTTTTATCGCTGATGTTTACGGGTATGGGGCCGCTACTGCGGGGATGATTCTTACATATATTGGAGTGATTAGTGCGGTTTCTCATGGGATGTTTGGTCCGAGGCTCATTAAGAAATATTCCCCAAGAAATGTCGCGATTGGCTCGTCTGTTGGGTTGATGGTTTCGATGATTATGATGCCTTTTTGCCCAATCATATTAAATGGAAATGTGATAGATCCGGGTGTGGTTAGTCTTCTCGTGGTTTTGGGAATACTTGCTGTTTCAAATGCTTGTTTTAGCGTGTCGTTATCGACGTTGATTTCACTGGCTGCTAGGGAAGATACACAAGGGGTATCATTTGGGATTTTTCAAAGTGCAGGAAGTCTTGGAAGAACAATGGGTCCACCGTTCATGGCTGTATTATACACCATAGCTATTTGGTCTCCATTTGTTGTGGGGGCAATCGCTTTTATCCCATTGGTCATACTTCTGGCTAGATTGCCATACAAACAAAAGGGGAAAGTAAATGGATAATAAAAAATCTAGTCGCTTTGGATTCTAGGGGCAAGTAAATAAGTTACTTGACCATTTCCATCTGCGATTGGAAAATTAATTTGGATGGGGTATTCTTCCCCCATGGATAGTGTCACAGGAGTGGTTTTGGGTATTGCTTTATTCATGTCTTTGAAATAATCTAGGGAAAATAAAGAATGTGCTAACGAGGGTTGGAGACTAATCACTTCATCTTGTTTTAGTTCTAATTGGACATTATCGGTGTCTCCTTTTGCACGTATATAGAAGGTTTGGGATTCGGGATCTACGCCTAGGGCTATGTGGTCAGAAACCATATCTGCGGCTTTGATTCCTTGGTCTAAGTTCCTGCCTTCTATCACAACTTTTGCGGGGAGATCTAGATCAGGTAGATCGGGTTCTTTTCGTATGGAAGCTGGATCAATTAAAGATAGTGTATATTGCAATCCGCCTGCTTGAATGGTCAATTTTTGGACCTCTTCATCGAATTCTAGATCAATAGTTTCATCAGACCGGGCTATGTTTGTGATATCAGATAGCCGGGATAAATTTATCCCCAATACTACCCCATCGGATTCATATGATACGAATGCTGATGTGGAAAGTTCGAGATCGACCATGCCTACATTTGCTGGATCGACAGCCCTAATTCGAAAACTGTCACTGTCGAGACGTAGTTTGCATTCGTCCACCAATACTTTTGCAGAGCTGATTGCTTCTTGTAGAATTTTTGCTTCGATAGTAGCGCTGAACATTATTGAACTCGGTAAGAATAGGCGGGATAAAAAGACATCTGTTCCGAGGGGGGGAGATTATAGGGTGATTTTAGATGGTTTTTATAGATCGCTATGTGATGATTGTTGAGCGAAGATTGTATCAACATGAGTTGTCTAGTTAATATATAATGCCCCGAAAAGATTTCTACTACAACAAGGCAAAGGTCGAGGGGTATCGGTCGCGGGCATCGTATAAACTTAAACAGATAAATGAAGTCCACAAGATTATCAAAATAAATGATTCTGTTGTGGATATAGGTGCTGCCCCAGGTGGATGGTTACAAGTTGCGAGAGAACTATCTAAATCGGGGGTTGTGATTGGTGTGGATCTACAGAAAATAGAACCGTTAGAAGAAGTGATCACAATAAGAGGAGACATAACAAAAGGAAAAACAAAAGAAAAAATTAAATCAATTGTTGAAGGAAAAAAGAAGAAAAAAGGGGACAAAAAATTGGGAAATGGTGGTCCGATAGATGTTGTTTTGTCTGATTTGGCACCGAATATAACAGGGGAATATTCGTTGGATCAAGCTAGATCTATTTATCTAGGGAGAGAGGCCCTTGGGTGTGCTTTAGAAATTCTTTGCCATGGGGGAAATTTTGTTGTCAAGGCATTCTACGGAACAGACATTGAGAAATTTCTCCGAGACCTGAATCAAGAGTTTGAAACTGTAAAAGTTTTTAACCCACGTGCTTCCCGAAAAGAATCTGCAGAAGTGTATATAATTTGTAAAGGAAAATTGACAGCCCCAGTTAAAGTTGGAGAAGAGGTAGTGGTTGAAATAGTAGGGGTGGGGAAAAGAGGAGATGGAATGGCAAATATAGAGGGATATAATGTCTTTGTTCCTGGGTCTAAAATGGGAGAATTGTGGAAGATAAAAATAGAGGAAGTGAGACTAAAATTTGGATTTGGAAGTTGTGTGAGTGAAGTAAAGAGAGAAGATTAACTAGGTATCAAATTTTCTTTTTTTAAGTAGGAAAAGAAAGCATAAATCAAAGGAGTATCTGCGAGGGCGATTAATAGTTTGACGAGGTATTGACCCAATATGAGTTGTACGATAACAGATAGTGGCAGTCCAATTCCTATCCCAACAATAGAGGGGAGAATTGAAAATGTCAAAGTGATAAATAGAATGGTATCTACAAGTTGGCTAATTGTGGTGGAGCCTATATTTCTCAACCAAAGTTTACTACCATTGGTCTTCTCACGGATGGTATCGAATATCAAAATATCCAGATTTTGGCTAACCAGATAGGCAGTTAAACTGGCTATGACTACATTTGCAGAGGGGCCCAATACAGTGGCAAATAGTTCAGGGGAAACCCCTGCTTCAGATCCAGGGGCATTGATAGATATCCAAATAAGAACAAGCATTACAATATTCATTATAAATGCTATAGAAACGACTGTCCTTGCTGCTTGTTTTCCATATAATTCGGCGTAACAATCGGATGCGAAAAAGGTGATTGCATAAGCTAGTACTCCTGCGGGGACAATGACTGATATTCCAAGATTCAGGGGAGATAATTCTAGAATTTTTACCGCTGTAAGCTGTGCTGTTAAGAGACCAGTTATAAATAGAGCTATCAACCCTATTCGGATGGTTTCTTCGTTGAGGATTTTTGAAGAGAGAGTAGTTGAATTTTGAGTTGGCATATTGTTTTTAGAGTGGTTTGAGTATTAAAATAAAGGGATATTAGACAGCTATGTAGGAACTTCAAATGGTTTTATTTTAGCATATATCCACAATATAGATAGCCCAATTCCATACGCGATCATAATAGGAAACGTGACTAGAACCATTGTTATGACACTAGGGGGAGTGAATACGGCAGAAAGGACTAGGGTTCCAACAGTCACGGCACGCCAGTTTTTGTACATGGTGGTGTAGGAAACTATTCTTGCTCTATGGAACATTATCATTGTTACAATGATATCTATCCAAAGTCCAATTCCAATGGTGCAAAAGAAAATGAGCCAAAAGAAATTAGATACCCGGTAAGTTACAAGCATGTTTGCCCGGATCCCATCATATACAAAATATGAAACGAAAGCGGGGGCAACGTAAAGATACCCCAATGCACTGCCAAAAAGAAGCCCGAGGGATATGGCCCCAGCCCAACTGAATGCTACATTCCGATCGCCTTTGATTATACCGCGTTTTTTGAGGGCGGGCCATAGATAATAGAGGATGCAGGGTAATGTTGCAACAAGACCCAATAGGGTCGCGATTTTAATTTCAAAAATGAGTGCTTCTACTGGGTGGAGAGTTATTATACTAACTTCTTCTGGACGGACTATATCAGGGAGACGTCGGATAAAATCGTTTTTCAATTGTCCTATTCCCCCCGTATAGAGGAATGTAAAAACACTTACCAAGACTGTTATGAATACTCCAAAAATTCTGAAAGTTTTAGATCGTAAGGTATCAAATAAGAATGCGATATCGTAGGCATATCCACCTATGTCTTCTTCCCCAACTTCTTTTTCTGAGACTGAACTTACAATCCCAGCTGTTGCTCGTTTGAAAGATCCTTCGAACTTTCTTTTTCTTTTTTGTTCTAATCTTTCTTTTTGCATTCGGCTCCATTCTTCTTCATCAAAATGGTATAACATATCTACAGCACGCATTTGATTGGCAGAGTCGACTGCTCGTAGGATGGCTTGGGCTCTTTCTGCATCCCCCGCTTCAATTGCCCGGGATGCCATGGCGAGTCCTTTTTCTTCTGTTAATTGAAGGAGGGCTTCAGGAGGGGCCATTTGGAGACCTTCAACGTCGAGAGATTCTAGATCAATTGCAGTAGGGTCACCGAAGACAGCTCTAGGCTCTAATTCAGGTATAGAGTGATATAGTAGTACTAAGAGTCCAGACACAAAACCGATTAATAGTGCGAATGCAACAGGCGGGACTATAGTTACTTGCCAAGATTGATTAAGAAGATTTGAAGGCGTGCTAGTAATATAATTTTGGAGTGAGCCTACCAAAATTAGAATTTGAGTTACTCCAATGGTAGATAACCAATAGCTAACAGCACTGGTTATCATTATTGTGACTATAATGATTGTAGATTTTTTACGTGCAGTTTTGGTTATATCAATACTATCTTTTCCTCTACGAAATGAGACGGCTATTTTGGATAAGTACAAACTAAATCCATATAAAACAACTAGAGGTGCAGCCCATAAAATTTGAGTAAATGGATCGGGTGGTGAAAATATAGCTCCGAATGCAAACATTCCTAAAACTGCGTATTTCCACTTATCCCTGAACGTTTCGTATGGAACAAGTTCAGTATAGGATAATGTTGTCATAACCAGGGGTAACTGCGCCGCGAGACCAAACGCGAATCCAAGAACGAAAATGAATTGTGTCCATTCTACAATGGAATATGTTGGGGAGAGGCCTGCACTGACTGCATTATAAGCCAAAAAATCAAACATTAATGGGAAAAAAATTTGATAAGAGTATGCAATACCTCCAAAAAAGAGGAATGTGGAAAGTAACCCCATTCCAACTAATTTCCAGAGGGGTATGTCCGTTTTAGGATAGATTCCGCGCTCTTTGAGTGCGTCCCGAGAGTAATACAAGAAAAAAGGTATACAGAAGATGATACCGACAAGGATACCAATTTTAGCTTGCAGCAAGATAACATCAAAAGGTGTTAGTACAATAACATCGGCGCCACGGGAGAGTAAATCTTGTTTTAAACTAGGCCAGATCCATAAACGCATGGCATAGATGGTAGCCAATAGGACAACAACGAAAACGAGGAACACATGGCGTAGTTTCGATCTTGCGGCGGTCAGCATGTCTGATGCTGTTTTTCTACCTTTATCGAATGTTTTGCGTGCATCAGGATTTAAGAAGTCGCTGACACTCATCTTATTGTGATATTTTCTTTCTTGAGGAGAACCTTATCGGTATGAATCTCTACAAAAAGATCTATACCAGTTACCTCGCTTAAGGATCGTGTGGATGGGAAAGTCCCTTTAGTAAAATGAAATTGATAGACATACCTGGTGTTGGAGAAATTAAAGCCCAAGCACTTGAAGAGGCTGGTTTTGGTACTATTGAGGCACTTCAAGCTGCAGGGAAGAGTGATCTTGCTTCAGTTTCAGGGATCAGTGAAAACCTTGCCGGGAAAATTAAAGAAACGGTTCAGGAAATGGTACAAAAAGATAGTACACGGGGGGATTTCATCGGTGGGAAAAAGGGACCGAAGGATGACAGAGAGTTGCCGATAGTAGATCACATAGGGGAATTAATAAAAAGATTGGCAGTAGTAGTGGGGGTTGCAGGATTGGTCAGTGTCATTACATTTCCTTTTGCAGATGTGGCGATTAACTTTCTATGGGACTCAATACTTCCAGTAAGTGATGTTACGAGACCTAGGTTATACGGAATATTGGAACTTAAATTCACAGAATTTAAAGTGGCTAGCTTGGTTGGGTTAATAATTGCATTGCCCATTGGAGTATGGCAAACATATGTATTCATGCGTCCGGGGCTCTACGAGCATGAGCGCCGGTATTATTTGGCAGCCATACCAACGAGTTTGGTGCTGGCACTAGTTGGTGTTAGTTTTGCATATTTCATCATATTACCTGTCATTTTTACATATTTTTTATACTATTCTGAAAGTATAGCGACAATTGGGTTTGGGTTAGGGCAGACGTTTAATCTCATATTAGTATTAATGGGATACCTAGCGATTGTATTCCAAATACCCATTTTCGTGATGCTTGCTTTGCTGATGAGAATTGTGACTAGGAAATGGTTAGTAAAAAGAAGAATTTTATTTTGGGGAGGGTTTTTGGGACTTTCTTTTATTTTCAGCCCAGATCCAACGGGAATGGCCCCTTTGATTGTAACTTTGACAATGGTAGGATTGTTTGAAGGAACGCTTTTAATAGCAAAATGGGCTGGAAAAGAATAGATCCAGTACGCATAGCGCGAGGTGAATTTGAATCACCGATCTCCGGGTTATGAGCCCGGCGGAATATCCTGGCTATCCTATCGCGCTGCACCTTAGAAACTATACGGTTGGAAAAAAAAGGTTTCTACTGAACGTTGATAGATATTATTTTTTTGTGGAGAGTGGGTTTGCCCCCCCGGTCCTATATCCAGATGGGTCGATAATGACCTGATTGAACCCTATGGTTAGTAGAGACTCTTCGGCTTTTTTTGTTAAAATTGGATCTTGTAGACGATCTAGTTCGTGTTGCCCAACTTCAATTCGGGCGATTCCGTCGTGATCTCTCACACGGACTTGTGAAAACCCTAGAGTGGATATAATTGATTCTGCTTGTTCTATACGTGCTAATCGCTCAGAAGTGACTGAAATTCCGGTTGGAATTCGAGAAGAGAGACATGCCATTGCTGGTTTTTCTGCCACTGATAAATTATAAAAACGAGCTATATCACGAACGCCTTCTTTTGTCACATTGAATTCAAGAAGGGGAGAGAAAACTTGGAGTTCTTTTATTGCGCGCAGTCCGGGTCTGTGTGTTGCATTTAGATCTGAAGCATTGGTCCCATCACACACTGTGGTTATGTTCATTTTCCTAGCAAATTCATACATTTTTTCAAATCGCATGTGTTGACAATGATAACATCTAAAGGTGTCATTTGCGACAAAATCAGGATTATCAAGTTCGGAGAAATTGACTATCTCATGTTGGATTCCGATTTCTTCGGCGATGCTAATAGAATCTAAAAGTTCGGATTCGGGTAGAGTTTCGCTTTTTGCGGTGCATGCTATTGCGTTTTTTCCCAGTGCCTCGTGAGCAATTGCGGCGACTACACTAGAATCCACACCGCCAGAAAAAGAAACTAAAACACGGTTTTTTGGAATTAGTGCTGCTTGAATTGAATTAATCTTTTTTTCAATCAGCTTTGTCTGCATAGTATTAAATCAGAGGGATGGTGTAAAAATTCATTGTCATGCATTTCTGCCGAGGGAGGTCTGAATAGAGATAAAATTGGAAAGGGATGATTAGGGGTTAGAGGGGGTAAGTTTGCAAATAGATGCAAAGGTTAAATAGCCACAAGAGTGAAGTGAAAGTGATGAAAGACAGCGCTTCGAGAGATATGTTGTCATGGGATGAATCGGTTTTTAGAGATGAGCAGATATTTGAAGTAGACCACATGCCAGAAAAGTTTGTTCATCGGGAAAGCCAGATGAATACTTTTACGTTCGCATTGCGTCCAGCGATTAGAAAATCACGACCATTGAGCGTATATGCCCAGGGTCCGCCTGGCACGGGGAAAACAACAGCTATTAAATTTTTATTTGATGAATTGGAACTTTATCCAAAAATAAAGACGGTTCAAATTAATTGTCAAGTTGATTCTACGCGTTATTCTGTTTTTTCACGATTGTTTGAATCGGTGTTTTCGTATGAGCCGCCATCTAGTGGGATTTCGTTTAAGAAGTTATTTAGGCAAGTTACAGAGCGCATAGTGGAAAGTGATGAGACACTGATAGTGGCACTGGATGATGTGAATTATTTGTTTTATGAAAAGGAAGCATCGGACACATTATATTCATTGTTGCGTGCGCATGAGGTACAACAGGGTGCTCGTATTGGGGTGATAATTATATCTTCGGACCCTGCTTTAGAGGCAATATCTAGACTCGATTCTCGTGTTCAAAGTGTATTTCGTCCTGAAGAAGTTTATTTCCCTCCGTATGGTTTTTCAGAAATTATAGATATTCTTGAAACTAGAGTTAAGAGGGGATTTTATGAAGATGTTGTTTCGGAAAAGGTGCTGAACCACGCTGCAACACTGACCGCAGAAAAAGGGGATTTGAGAGTTGGCATAGATTTATTAAGGCGTGCGGGTCTTAATGCGGAAATGCGTGCAGCGCGAGAGATTATTATTGAAGATATAGACAAAGCGTATGAATCTGCAAAGTATGTGCATCTATCGAGGAGTATTCGGAATCTAACAGATTCGGAAAGGGGACTGCTTCATGTTTTGGTGGATTACTCAGGTGAAAGGGCTGGTGACGTCTATGAGGTGTTCCATGAACAGACGGGATTGGGATATACTAGATACTCAGAGATAGTAAACAAGCTCGAGGAAGTTGGAATAATAACAGCTGCGTACAAACCAATAGAAGGAAGGGGGAGATCTAGAGAAATAGAACTTTTGTATAAACCGGACGCGGTAAAGGTTTATCTTGACAGGTATTCCGTAAAATCATAAGACATGAGATATACCTATGATCCAACTAGAGATATTTTTACCAAATCGACTAGTGGATCGGAAGAGGAAAAAAGATTAGCAGGAGAGAGTGCGGCTTCTCTGGTCTCGGAAGGGGATATCGTAGGTCTTGGAACAGGTAGCACAGCATTGTATGCCATACAAACACTTGGTAAAGCTATAGAACAAGGATTAGATATTCAAGGAGTATCAACATCCTTTCAATCTAGTCAGTTGGCAGAAGGGGTTGGAATCCCACTACTGAGATTATCAGAAGTGGATCGAATTGACATAGCTATTGATGGGGCAGATCAAGTTGCTGGTTTTGATTTGGTTAAAGGAGGGGGGGCTGCCCATACAAGAGAGAAAATTGTGGCTTCTGCTGCGGAGAAATTCATAGTTGCGGTGGATTCCACCAAGGTATCAGAGGTTTTGAATAAAGCAGTTCCAGTCGAAGTGATATTTTCTTCAAGGACTATTGTTTCATCTAGGATCAAAAAAATGGGGGGAAACCCCGAGCTTCGGTATTCGATTAGGAAGGATGGCCCAGTTTCGACTGAAAATGGAAATATTCTTCTTGATTGTGATTTTGGAGATATAAAATCCCCATTAGAATTAAGCAAAGAAATTTCAAATATCCCAGGAGTGGTAGATCATGGTCTCTTCGTAAATATGGCAAATGAGATCCACATCGGGAGAGGATCCAGTGTAGAAATTCAAAAAGAATAAGCGGAAACTTTACGGTGTTCACGGGAAAATGTGGGTAGGCGGGACCATGGGTTAGCCTGGTATACTTCAGCGTTTGGGACGCTGCGACCCCGGTTCAAATCCGGGTGGTCCCATCAGAAATATTCTTAATAGTGGGTTCAATTGACCCCCTTCACTTCCAGTCCGCACGCTTGCTAAAGCTACTTATGTGAGATAAGTTTAGAATTGTTAATCATAAGATGTCTCAAGCGATAAATCACCAACTAGTCGAGCGTTTTGAAGAGTTCATAGATGTGTATTGTGAAGAAGAGGTTGGAGTTTTACTTGAAAACTATCCAAAAAAACAAAGATCGTTTAACATAGATTGGGGAGAACTATACAGATTTGATCCAAATATGGCGGATGATTTCATCACACATCCAGATAATGTGAGAGAAGCTGCAAAACAAGCGTTGGTAAATGTAGGGGATTTGCGATATCAAACGGATGACATGCTAGAGAAAGCCCATATTAGAATTTACAACTTACAAGAATTATCAGAAATACGAGGGATTAGGTCTAAAGATGTGAATACTCTTGTAGCAGTTCAGGGACTAATACGAAAATCTACTAATGTCCGTCCAAAGGTGGATGTGGCTGCATTTGAATGTCAACGTTGTGCAACTATGACAAATGTACCGCAGGTTAGAGGGTACCAAGAACCGATCGTTTGTGGGGGTTGCGAACGCCAGGGGCCATTTGAGCTTGATGAGAAAAGGTCGACGTTTTCAGATACGCAAACATTGCTCATACAAGAATCCCCAGAAGGGTTGAGAGGGGGAGAACAGCCTCAGAGTATAGAGATTCATATAGAAGATGATATAAGTGGTTTGGTCAGCCCGGGAGATAGGGTTGTGGCGACAGGGACATTGAGACTTGAACAGAGGAAAAAAGGCAGTGAGAAATTGAGAGTTTTTGATGTATACATGGAAGGCATTTCCATTGTCTCAGAGGATTTGGAATTTGAAAATATAGAGATATCAGAAGAAGACGAAGGAGCTATTCTTGAACTCTCAAAAAAAGGAGAGATATACGATCAAATGATAGGGTCTGTTGCTCCATCGATATACGGATATGAACAAGAAAAGTTGGCAATTGCACTGCAGTTGTTTTCAGGAGTGACGAAGCATCTTCCAGATAGTACAAGAATTCGAGGGAATGTGCATATATTATTAGTTGGAGATCCAGGTACAGGTAAATCGCAATTATTACAATATATTCGACATATAGCACCCCGTTCGGTGTACACCTCTGGGAAGGGAAGTTCAAGTGCAGGTCTAACCGCAGCGGCGGTTAAAGATGATTTTGGGGGAGGACAGCAATGGTCACTTGAAGCCGGCGCGCTGGTATTAGCAGATAAGGGAATAGCTGCAGTAGATGAGATTGATAAAATGCGGGTGGAAGACCGATCCGCGATGCACGAGGCCCTTGAACAGCAGACTGTAAGCATAGCAAAGGCAGGAATTAATGCTACATTGAAGAGTAGATGTTCACTTTTGGGGGCGGCAAACCCAAAATACGGACAGTATGATTCTTACGAATCGATCGGGGATCAAATCAATCTCGAGCCTGCGTTAATATCCCGGTTTGATCTAATATTCAGGATTCTAGATGAGACAAATGAAGAATTGGACAAAAAGATCGCCGAACATATAATTAAAACTAATTACATAGGAGAGCGCGGGACAAGGGAAAAATATGGAATGAATGGGAGAGAAAATTCAGTCGAAATGGATCAAGTGGTTGAGGAGGTCAAACCCGAGATAGAACCAGATCTATTTAGAAAATATATTGCATATGCAAAGAGGAATTGTTTCCCCATTATGAGTGAAGAAGCACAGAAAGAAATCAAGGAGTTTTATGTGGGACTTCGTTCGGTAAGGGAAGTGGGAGGTCCAATTCCAGTTACTGCCCGTAAATTGGAAGCATTGGTCAGATTGGCAGAAGCTAGCGCGAGAGTTCGTCTTTCGGATGTTGTTGAGAAAGGGGATGCAGAAAGGGTTATTAAACTCGTTCGTTCTAGCCTCGAAAAAGTAGGTATCGATCCAGAAACTGGGATTTTTGACGCCACAGTAATTGAGATGGGAAAATCGAGAAACCAATTTGATCGTGTGAAGGTCATTAGATCAATTATAGAAAAATTGACAGGTGAACATCCAAAGGATGGCGCACCCATTTTAGATATTATTGAAAGTGCAAAAGAAAAAGGAATTGACGAAACGCAAACGGAGCACATGATTAAGAAAATGTCAGAAAATGGAGAGATATATCAGCCATCTGCTGGCCATTACAAATTGCTAAAAGGCCGATAAGAACTAGATCAAATTTTTGATCGACATCACTATATCGGAAAAATCGGCAGACGGGGAGGATGGCTCCTTGACTATGGAATGAACGGATTTTCCGCCGTCTTGTTCAAATCGGGGGATAATATGACAATGGACATGTGGAACTTCTTGGCCCGCTGCAATACCGTTATTAAAAGCTATTGTGGTAGCAGTGGCACCAACGGCTTCCTCAATTGGTCCGGTCAGGGTGTGGATTGTGTTCATCAAGGATTTTGCAAACAAAATGGGAAGTTGATTGATTTTTGAAGAGTGATATTTGGGAATTACAAGAGTGTGGCCAGTAGATATTGGATTGATATCAAGAAATGCCAGGGTCATCTCGTCTTCGTAAAGGGAATAGCTAGGGACATCACCTTCAACGATGGCACAGAAAATACAAGATTCCATAAGATTGGTTAGTCCCATCACATGAAAAAATACTCGCTAATCAGGTTTGAATATTTAAAATCGCGAATCCAAATTGGGGCAAAGGGGGAGAAGATAACACAAACAATTAATCTTTAGTTACAGGGGGAGAGGGATTAACTATGGAAAAAGATGTACAAGTTGGTGGGAGATATGAAGCCCAATTGTTAGAGGAACGTGTGAAAGAGTATTGGAAGCAAAGTGATGCGTACAAAAAGACGAAAGAACATCGGGCAAAGGGGAAACCATTTTTCTTTGTAGATGGCCCCCCATACACATCGGGAGCTGCCCATATGGGAACTGCTTGGAATAAAACATTGAAAGATGGATATCTTCGATACAATCGCATGAAGGGATATCAAGTATATGATCGCCCGGGGTTTGACATGCATGGGCTCCCCATTGAGACGAAAGTAGAGGAAAAACTAGGGTTTAAAAATAAAAAAGATATAGAAGCATTTGGTATTGAAAAATTTATTGAGGAATGTAAAGAATTTGCAGATTTCCAACGAGAGGGATTGCAAAAGGATTTTATTTCATTTGGTGTGTGGATGGATTGGGAAAATGCATATAAAACAGTTACTTCAGAGTATATGGAGGCTGCATGGTGGGGATTTTCTCAAGCGCATAAAAGAGGGTTGGTTGAGCGAGGAAAAAGATCTATAAGTCAATGTCCAAGGTGTGAAACTTCTATTGCAAAAAATGAAATTGAGTATCACCAAGTGAAAGATCCTTCTATTTATGTTAAATTTGAATTAGAAGACAAAGAAGAGTTTCTAGTTATTTGGACCACCACCCCATGGACCCTCCCAGCAAACACATTTGTAGCTGTAAATGAAGAATTTACATATCAAAAGGTTGTGGCTGTAAAAGGGAGTGTAGAAGAAAAACTTTGGATAGAACAATCGCTCGTTGATGCCGTAGTTGAGAAGGGCAAATATGATAGCTGGGAGATAGAGCAAGAATTGAAGGGGGAAGATATGATAGAGTGGAAGTATAAACATCCGCTACGCCAGGAAGTTCCCAATCATGTGAAGGGAGATAGATCACTGAGGGTTTATTCGGCGGATTTTGTGGAGATAGACAGAACGGGTTTGGTTCACTCTGCCCCAGGTCAGGGGGAGGATGATTTTCGTGCGGGAAAAGAGAGAGGTTTGGAATTGTTTTGTCCAGTTGGTACTGATGGGATATATACAACAGATGCAGGAAAATATGAGGGAAAATTTGTTAAAGATACAAACGAAGAAATTATTGAAGATTTGAAGAATTCGGGATTGTTACTTGCAGAAGAGAAATACACTCACGATTATGGCAAGTGTTGGCGTTGTAATACGAACATAATTCAGATTGTTACGGATCAATGGTTCATCAAAATAACAGAAATAAAAGAAGAACTTATTGAAAATATAACCAAGTCAAGTTGGTATCCAGAATGGGCCAGGGATAATCGATTTTATGAGTTTGTCAAAGAGGCCCCTGATTGGAATGTATCACGTCAGAGATATTGGGGGATACCCATCCCAATTTGGACTCCAGAGGGGGCGAATTTGGAAGAAGAATCTAAAGACATGATTGTAGTAGGTACAAGGGAAGAGCTAGCTAAGTTGGTGGATCAAAAAATTGATCCAAAAAGTGTAGATTTGCACAAACCAACTGTAGATAAGCTTACCATTACTAAGAATGGTAAAAAATATACAAGAGTTCCAGATGTATTTGATGTGTGGATTGATTCGTCGGTTGCAACATGGGCCACGGTGGGGTATCCATCAGAAAAAGAAGAATTTGAGGCCGTTTGGCCGGCGAATCTAATTATGGAAGCACATGATCAAACTAGAGGTTGGTTTTGGTCTCAGCTAGGTATGTCTAGTGCTTCAATGGGAGAATCACCTTATGAAAATGTACTCATGCACGGTTGGGCTCTAGCAGAAGATGGGAGAAAAATGTCCAAATCACTAGGCAATATCGTCTCCCCAAGAGAGGCTATAGAAAAGTATGGAGCAGATCCAATGCGTCTGTTTTTATTGTCGGTGAATCCACAGGGGGAGGATATGCGATTTTCGTGGGAAGAAATTGAAGAGATGAATCGTAGGTTGAACATTTTATGGAATGTATTTCGATTTCCAATCCCATATATGGAAATTGATGGATTTGATCCGCGGGATTTCACTTTGGAAGAAGTAGCTTTAGAAACTATAGACAAATGGATTCTTTCTCGTTTGCAGACGGTGAAACAAATTGTAAAGGTGGGATGGGAATCATACAGGCAAGATCAATCTATAGATGCAATATTGAACCTTATCGTGGAGGACATATCCAGATATTATATTAAAATCGTTCGAGAGAGGATGTGGACAGATACAGATACAGATAGCAAGACTGCTGCGTATGTAACACTTCATCACGTGTTGGTAGAAGCCATAGTATTACTTGCTCCATTTGCGCCGTTCATAGCGGAGGATATCTACCAAAACCTAACGAAAAAAAGTGAAAATCTGACAGTGCATATGTGTGATTTTCCAGTTGTTGATTTGCAGCTTCAAGATGAAAAATTGGAAGATGAAATTGAAATAGTAAGAATCCTAGAAGAATCGATAGCCCATGCACGCCAAATTGCAGGTAGAAAACTGCGTTGGCCAGTTTGTGGAGTGGAGATAGGAGCAAAGAATGATAAAATTGGAAAAATCGTGGAAAAATATAAGGTATTATTGTCAGAGAGGGTAAATGCAAAAGAAATTAAGTTGATAAGACCGGGGGAGCAGGGTTTTGATGTTAAATATTCGTTATTTGGACATATGAATATTATTGGTCCAACTTATGGGAAATCGACGGCAGAAATAATTGGTGTTCTAAATGAAATTGAATTAGAAGCTCCAGACATAGAAGAATTATCTAAAGTGTTGAGCAAGAACTTGAACAAAGAAATTTCAATGACCGAGGAAATGGTTGAGTTTGGAGAAATATTTCCTGAAAATGTTGCCAAATCCACGTGTGAGTTTGGAGTTATTTACATCGACACAACTCTAACCGAAGAGATAGAATCGGAAGGATACACCAGGGAGGTAATTAGGCGAGTACAAGAGATGAGGAAGGAACAAGGATTGGTAGTCGATCAGGAAATTTCGGTTGCGATTTCAGTTTTAGATGAAAGGATTTTAAGATTAATAATGTTGCATGAAGAATTAATAAAACAAGAAGTCAGAGCAACTGAAATAACAAATAAGAAAGAAGAAGGAATGAAAGAATGGGTCGTTGAGGGAACCCCCATAGAGATAAAATTAGCTACAATAGTTTAGCAAGCAAAGGAGCGATTGAAACTTTGGTTTCGGGGGTTACGATAGTATCGGTGGTATAGATAGCATCAACCCCAGAATCAGATAACATTTTTCGTGCATCTTCGACCAAGAGTGCATGAATACAGGTGACAAATATGGTTTTTGCTCCACGGTCATGTAAAATTCTGGCAGATTTACTAGTGGTTGTTCCGGTGGAGATGATATCATCTACGCAGATTACATCTCTTCCAGCCACATCCACGGTGCTAGGAGATATATGGACCTCGGTACTAGATATACGATCTTTTTCGAAAAAATCAGTATCACCCATTCCATAAGCATCTCGAACAGATTCTGCTAGTGAAATTGCCCCGGAATCGGGGGCGAGGAAAAGAGGATTTTCTAAATTGGTTGGTAGAGTTTGTGCCAAAATTGAGGAAGCATCAAGAGCGATCGCAGGTACACCAAAATAATCACACACTGTGTTTTTGTGAGGGTTTACGATGATTACTCGGTCGGTTCCAGTTCCTATCGATCGTGCCATTGCACGTGCTGATAACGACTGCCCCGGTTCGAAAACCGTGTCTTGTCGGGCATATCCCATGTACGGCAAAATTGTGGTTATGTTTGTTGCTCCAGCTTCTCGAACTGCATCTTGAAGTTGTAGAAGTTCCAAATGGTCTGAAGCAGAACGTGTTGCTGCAATTATAATTCCATGATCACCTTGGAAATTTGTCTGTACCATGAATTCTCCATCGGGGAAATTTTGGTGGGTGGTTTTTCCAAGAGGTATTTTGGAATGAGAAGACAAAGAGGATGCGAGAGAGATAGATGCAGAACCACTAATGATCATATAACTACTTTTTTGCGTGGATATTTAAAAACGCGTGAACATAAGTTTCAATGAATTATTATTTTGAAAGAGTTGATTTAAAAATTAAATATAGAAATAATATCACAGAACTTAATTCAAAGATAATAGTCGTGAGAGCAAATTGATCATATCTGAGATGTTCGATAATGGTTAGAAATGTGGTATTTGGATGAGAATGGAATAATAAACTTCCAGTAATAGGGTCAAATATAGGATGTCCAAGGAGATGCCACATGCAATATCCTACAATATGAATAGACATCATGCTGAGACAGAAAAAAGAAATCCAATTCGAAAACGCATTATTACGGAAGGTGAATAGAATTGCCCAAATTGTAACTGCAGAGAAAGCAAGAGCATAGGGTCTCCAATCCGAAAAAACACCAGATTGATAATATAATAAAATTCGGGGAGCCCCCCAATAGAAATGTAGTCCAGAAGCGAGTATGGTCAGATTTATTGGGAGGAGAGGGAGGGTGAATTGTTGTTTAATGTTAGAAATGCTTAGCATAGACATCAAATATGTTTTATAGAGAATTTCGAAGTGGAAGAATTGTCAGAAGGGACATCTACGATTTGGTTATGGAAACAAGACATTTCACCAGTATGGCATGCATTGTTGGTTTGTGAAACGATATATAAAACTGCATCTCCATCACAATCCACACGTATTTCATCGATATGTTGAATATTTCCACTAGTTTCGCCTTTTTTCCAAATTTTATTCCGACTGCGTGAAAAATAATGTGCCAATCCAGTTTCACGGGTTAAAGATAGTGCGACTGAATCGGCATAAGCGAGCATGAGAACTTCGTTTGTTTCTATGTTTTGGGCGATAACAGGGACTAGACCATCAACTCCAAATGATATTTCGAAAGAGTTAGACACAAATAATTGGACGCGCAGGATGTAGAAAGATATTTCCCTTAAATAATAGCAAGAAAAGTACTTTTGAGGTTCGGGAGTAAAATTAAATTACTCGGTTTTGAAGATAATCCAAATGTTTAGCGTTGAAAACTATCTTTATTTCTTCGGATTCGGGGGACCCAATACATGTGAGACGGACGTTGAGTTCTTCTACTTCGTCGTCCGAAAGAATTTGTTGCATGTCCATATTAATCTCACCAGATTTTAATATAGCAGCGCAATTGGCACAAGCTCCTGCTCGGCAAGAAAATGGCCAATCAAATCCTTCGACTTCTGCAGCTTCAAGTATATATTCTCCTTCGTTGACGTCGAGAGAACCATAATCTTCACCGGAGAGTCCAGCATTGGCGGCTTTTTCGAATAAATCGTCGTCGTCTAAGCCCCATTCGTTGTCTGTTAGTGCATCGTAATTTAGATATTCGACTGTTGGCATCGAGTAGTTATTTTACGCGGGCATTGTTAGATCTTGCTGTTCTGATTTTGTTGAGATAGAAAACGGTGACTTTACGTGGAGTAAGACGAACCGAAACGCATGAACCCACTATTTGAAGTGATACCGGCGATAGATATTCAAAATGGGAAGACTGTGCAACTCGTGGGGGGACTGAGGGGGACCGAAAAATATTATGGAGACCCTATAGAGTGTGCCTTGCAATGGGAAGAAATGGGTGCAAAAACGGTGCACATAGTAGATATTGACGGTGCATTTGAAGGAGAAATTAAAAATAAATCAACGATAGAGAGAATTATTGGAAATATTGACATATCTGTACAAGTGGGGGGCGGAATTAGAACGGAAGAAAGAGTAACGGAATTATTAGAAATGGGGGCAGAGAGAGTTATTTTGGGAACCGCCGCAATAGAAAATCCAACATTGGTGAAAGTATTGAGTGATAAACATCCGAAATGCATCATGGTTAGTCTAGACTCTAAGGGTAGAGAAATAGTAGTAGAGGGTTGGGAAAAAAAGACCAGCTTAGACCCAGTAAAAGCGGCTAAAATGTATGAGGAAGTGGGTGCTTCTGGCATTTTATTTACAGATGTGGACGTCGAGGGGAAATTAGAGGGAGTGCGAGGAGGAGTGATTGAAGAAATGGCTAGATCTGTGGAGATCCCAATTATTGCTAGTGGGGGAGTGGCTTCTTTGAAGGATTTGGAAATATTTTATCGGGCAGGGGCATCTGCTGCAGTGGTTGGGAGTGCATTGTATGAAAGGTCGATATCGTTTGAAGAGATAACAGAATGGATCGAAAGTTTATAATCCGTATATAGCGCCCACATACTGCATTTTTTAAAAATATATAACCCGCATATAGCGCCCACATAAAAAGAAATGTTTATGTAAGATAGTAACTAAGTGTAGCAACATGCCAACGTGTGAATATTGTAATGAAAGTTTTTCAGAGAGAGGGATTGGGACCCATAGGAGGTGGTGTAAAGGTAGAGTTGGTTCTTATGATCAAGAAGGCGGACCTAGAGCTAGAAAGGCAGAGATAAGAAGAGAAACTAATGAGACTACCATCGAGCTTGAATTGAATATAGATGGCAGTGGTAAATCAAATATAAACACAGGGATAGGTTTTTTTGATCACGTACTAGAATCGTTTGCGACACATGGTTTGTTTGATTTGAACATACAAGCGGAGGGAGATATAGAAGTGGATGGCCACCACACTATAGAAGATGTTGGGATAGTATTGGGCAAAGCATTTTGTGATGCGTGGGGAGATAAAGTCGGTATAAATCGTTTTGCTGAAAGGAATATCCCCATGGATGAGTCAATAGCTTCGGCTGTTCTTGATATTAGTGGGAGACCATATTTCTCATTTGAAGGTATGTTTAGTGAAGAACAAATAGGGAATTTCACGAGTGGCATGGCTCCCCACTTTTTTAGGAGTTTTGCGATGAATTCAGGAGTCACATTACACTGTGCTGTAAAGGGCACAAATGCACATCACGAAATTGAAGCTTTATTCAAATCAGTTGGTAAGGCCATTGATGATGCGAGTCGAATAGATGGGAGGAGAGAAGGGACACCAAGTACGAAAGGGGGACTTTAGCCCATACTGCTAAGGCTCAGGAGGATATAGGTACGATAAAATGTTTGACGTGATTATGCGGAAATTTAAAGGGAGTCCTAGTCAGCAAGAAGTTATTCGGCTTTTATTAACTAGGGGTTTTTCTGTTAACGATACGGGGCGGGTGGTATCAGGTTCGATTGAAATTCCACACACACAAATTGCGGGGGAGTTGGGAATTGATAGGAGGGTAGTGGATTCAACTACAAATACCATACTCCAAGATGTAGAATTGAAACCAATTTTTCAAAATATATCGTCTATACCTAGCCTTCGGGATTTGGCCCCTGTATTAAAACTATTTGTGTTGACGGTGGAGGTCAATGATGCCGCCAATCCTGGCATTGTTTCAACTGTTACATCGTTGATAGCAAAACAAAATATATCAATACGTCAAACAATAAGTGAAGATCCGGAATTTACAGATGAACCAAAGTTATACATAATCACTGATGAGCAATTGCCAGGCGAATTGGTCAATGAATTGATATCACTAGAGTTTGTTAGAAAAATAGGAATAGAATAGATATAGAATAAAAATAGAATTCTAATCAACAATTATGTCATCTGTACTAACGACTTGATGGGAAAGTTGCATTTCGGATTCGTAACGACGAATCCAAGACGCGAAACAATCAGGGCACAATCGTTGAGAATCTACATCTCTTTGGTCGACTATCAATCTAACAATTCGAGAGAGGGCATCGGATATTGATCGAGAACATCCATCACAAGGTTCGGAATTGAACATGGGAGATAATTGGCGGCAGTGCACATATGCCTTACTACGAAAATATCTCCGAAGATTGTATCCCATTCCCGTTCCTTATAGATAGTTAATGCGTGCAGAATATGACTCGTATTTTAAACAGATAGAGAGTCAAGTGGAGGAATGTTTACTTGTTGCTAAAACGGCGAGAAAATTAGGCCATGATCCTAGTTCTGAGGTCGAAATACCAATTGCGAAAGATATGGCAGGGAGAATAGAAAATTTACTTGGGATAAATGGCCTCTCAGATCGGATTAGAGAACTCGAAGAAAATATGGGGAGGGAAGAAATAGCACTAGAGTTAGCCAAAGATTTTGCAGAGGGGAAGGTTGGGGATTATGATACACATGAAGGGATAATTGAAGGGGCTATTAGAACTGCTGTAGCGTTATTGACAGAAGGTGTAGTTGCGGCGCCGCTGGAAGGGATAGATAGGGTTGAGCTTTGTGGCAATTCTGATGGAACTGAATTTGTTCGTGTTTTTTATGCAGGTCCGATACGATCTGCAGGTGGGACTGCACAAGCGTTGTCAGTGTTAGTTGCAGATTATGTCCGGACGATACTAGGTATTTCGAGTTACAAACCATTAGAAGAAGAAATTGAGCGCTATGCTGAAGAAGTTGAGTTATATGCTAGAGAAACAAGTTTGCAGTATCTCCCGTCGGCTGAAGAGACGAAATTTATTGCTCGTAATTGTCCGATAATGTTGGACGGGGAGCCAACTGGGAAAATGGAAGTATCAGGTTATAGAGATTTGGGGCGGGTGAAAACTAACAAATCGAGAGGTGGGATGTGTCTTGTTCTTGCAGAAGGGATTGCCCTGAAGGCTCCAAAAATCGAGAGATACACTTCGCAATTAAAGGGAATTGAATGGCCGTGGTTAAATGATCTTATCGAGGGGAAATTTTCAGAAGTAAATTCAACGGAGGAAATAGAAGAAGTAATAGAGGAAGTAGAGGGCCCCAAACGTGCTAAACCAGAGGACAAATATTTACGGGATATAATTGCAGGAAGGCCTGTTTTTTCACATCCTTCTCGGCCGGGTGGGTTTAGACTTAGATATGGAAGGGCTAGAAATACAGGTTTGTCAACTATAGGAATACATCCAGTCACTATGCACATACTGGATGACTTTCTTGCTCCAGGGACTCAATTGAAAACAGAATATCCAGGCAAAGCTGCAGGGGTTGTCCCAGTGGATACCATAGAAGGTCCAACTGTGAGGCTAAACACAGGGGAAGTTCGCCGTGTGAAGACCATCGAAGAGGTTGTAGATATCAAAAGAGAAATAGACAGCATCATTGATTTGGGAGAGTGTTTAATTGGTTTTGGGGAGTTTGTAGAGAATAATCGTAATTTGCTACCTTCGTCGTATGTAGTAGAATGGTGGATTTTGGATGGTGAAAAAGAAGGGATCAATATGCAATCTTTGTTGGACTCCGGGAATGTCAAATTTGAAGATCCAGATGCCACTCAAGTAATCAAATGGTCAAAAGAATTAAAAGTCCCGCTGCACCCAAAATATACATATTTATGGCACGACATCACACCGATGCAATTTGAAGAAATTAGTGATAGTGTTTCAAAAGGACATATCTCGGGTGGTGTTTTATTTGTGGAATTTAGTTCAAGTATTAAAAAAATTCTCGAGTCTTTGTTAATAGAACATGAGGTTTTGGAGGAGATTGAGATCAAAGATCCGCTCCCATTAATTATCTCATTGGGGCTTTCTGAAGACCTAACTAAATTGTGGGAATCGATGACGTCTGGGGCGGGGTCGTGGCCAAATGCTATGAAAGTTGTTAATGAAGTATCCCCATTTATTATTAGAGAGCGAGCACCAACGCGAATAGGTGGGAGAATGGGAAGACCCGAAAAATCGGAGTCACGTGAAATGAGTCCCTCGGTTCACTCTCTTTTCCCAATAGGAGAATCAGGAGGAGACAGGCGAGATATATCCCGCGCGTCAAAATCATTCGAGCGAGTGTATGCCAAGAAAGGATTGATAAAAACTGAAATTGGAAAGAGGATGTGTACTAGTTGTAATGTAGAAACTCATCGATTTTCGTGTCAGCAATGTGGTGAGAAAGCTTCTCCAGTATATCTTTGCGGAAAATGTAAATCGAGATGTCTTCAAAATCAGGGAGAGGTAGACATGCCGTGCCCCAACTGTGGATCGAAAACACGGCCTGAATTTTTTGATAAGATGGGGTTGGAAGAGATCTATAAGGATGCATTAGAAATGGTAAATGAAAGGGAAAGTGCATTTGAGATTCTGAAAGGTGTAAAGGCACTTACTTCTAAGAATAAAACTCCAGAGCCAATAGAGAAAGGAATTCTTAGAGCAAAACACAATGTTTCCACATTCAAAGATGGGACTATACGGTATGACATGACAGACCTTCCAGTTTCTAGTTTCCGTGCTTCAGAATTGGGCATTCCAGTTTCAAAATTACAAGGATTGGGATATGAATTTGATATAAAAGGGGAACCATTAAAAAATGAGAATCAGCTGATTCCAATACGTGTTCAGGATCTTATTTTGTCCCAAGGTGCTGCGGAGCATTTGAAACGTACTGCGAATTTCATTGATGATTTGTTGGTGAAATACTATGGATTGGATCCATTTTATAATATCCAAGAGGCTGATGATTTGATCGGGAGGCTAGTGTTGGGACTAGCACCACATACGAGTGCTGCAGTTGTTGGAAGAATATTGGGATTCACAAATGCATCGGTGGGATATGCCCATCCATATTTCCATGCGGCAAAAAGAAGAAATTGTGATGGTGATGAGGATTGTGTGATGCTTCTTCTAGATGGTTTATTGAACTTCAGTAGAAGTTATTTGCCTGATAAAAGAGGGGGGAAAATGGACGCGCCTCTAGTGATGTCTGCGGTGCTTAATCCAACTGAGATTGATGATGAAGCTCAAAATCTCGATAGTGTTGATAGATATCCACTTGAGTTCTACGAAGCAACGATGGATTTGGAACATCCAAACACTGTGGGTGTTAAACTCGCCAGAGATGAAATTGAAAAAGGAAAATTATACGCAGATCTTTTACACACACACGATACTTCAAACATAGCATCAGGTCCAAGGTTATCGGCTTACAAAACTCTAGGTCCTATGTTGGATAAATTAAATGCTCAATTAAATCTAGCAAGAAAAATTAGAGCGGTTGATGAGACAGATGTTGCAGAGCGAATTATAGAGTATCATTTTCTTCCAGATCTTTTGGGAAACCTTCGTGCGTTTTCGCGACAAGAAACTCGTTGTCCAGCGTGTAGTATAAAGTATAGGAGAATGCCACTATCAAGAAGTTGTAGACAGTGTGGAGGGGAGGTTCATTTAACAGTTCATCAAAAATCTATTTCGAAATATCTTAAAGCAGCGATGTTTATGGCAGAGGAATTTGAATGCAGGGAATATACGAAGCAGAGGTTGAATATTATTGAAAAGTCGTTGAAGAGTATTTTTGAAAACGACAAGAATAAACAGAGTGATCTAAGTTATTTTGCTTCGGCCCCCGTGGAAATAAAAGGGGAAATTAGATAAGGAATTAATCTAAATAGCCGAGATCTCGCAATCTATCTCGTACTTGTTCATCCATATCGGAGGTGGTATCGTTGGTTGGGTCGATAATAGAATCCCAATTTGCGCCGGTGGTTATCTCAAATGAAGATAAAGAATTTTGGAGTGTGTCAATAGTTGGATATTTAGAATGAATTTGGTTATTTAATTCGCCGGGATCTTCATCAAGTTTATAAAATTCATCTATGATTGTTTCGTTTTTTATATATTTTATTTCTTTGGTTCGTATGCCCCTCATCCTAGAGTAGAAACGAGAATTTTTATCAATCGTTATGTGAGATTTTTTTGCTTTTGATTCTAGTTGTTGTAGCTCAACAATTGGTTTTGAATATTCGATGAAGGCGAATTCAGATCCTTCAAACTTTCGATATGTGGGAGATAAAAGGGATCTTGTTTCATTAAGTGGCGTTCCGTTCTTCGCGACAAATCCCCCAGAAGCGTCTATAATAGTATGGTATAAATCAATTAATTCTATTTGGTGGTTTTGGATGTTTTTATGGAGATCATCATGTTTAATTAATAGCGGGACGTGGACAAGTTGGTCGTAAATGCAAAACTCATGTCCATATAAATTATGTTCTCCGTGCAATTCTCCATGGTCTGCACAAACTATTATCAATGTATCATCCCATTTGTTGTTTGCTTTCATCCAGTCAAATAACCTACCCAGTTGGGAATCTAGATGGTAAATTTCAGCGTCGTATAATTGACGGATATGGTCCCATTCATTTTTAGAAATGTCTCGAGAACCAGAATTATATTCTTTAGAGTTTTGGCACACTGAATTTGGATCGGCCATTGGAGCAAATTTATCTCTACAGTTTTTCGGAGGGTTATAGGGGAGGTGGGCGTCCATTAAATTAATAAATACAAAATATTTCTCATGTGAATCTATGAAATTAATAGTTTTATCGATGACAGCGGGGGTTTTTGAATCGGATAATTTACTTTTAATTGAAAGGTATTCGTGAATTTCATTTCCTACTTCGACTAATTTAGTTGCGAAAGAGTTGAATCGTTTTTTTGAATTTATTGTTCTCCAAAACCAAGCATAAAATGTAGATACTAAGGGAGATAACAAAGGTTGTGGGATGATTTCAAAGAAACTATCTATATCTTCAAATCCGGATGTCAAACCAGTATAAGGTGTTATCCATGCGTTTGAAGAATAGCAAGCGGTTGAATATCCACTTTTAGATAGAGAGGTAGCTAGAGTGATAGAATCTTTTGGGAGATATGGTCGCTCTTGACTTGCTCCGTGTTCACTAGGATATAGGCCGGTGAATAAAGAAGCGTGTACAGGGAGTGTCCAGGGAGCAGGGGAGATTGCGTGTTCAAGAACCAGAGCTTCTTTAGATAATTCTTCTAAAGATGGACACACCTCTTTATCATATCCATAAATTGAGAGGCGATCTCTTCGCACAGTGTCCATCACAATGAGAAGTATATTCTGGTTTTTGGCTACCATAACAGAATACCCCATTTATAAAAAATAAATTCCCTCATTGTGAATCCATTCCAAAAATAAATTTTAATTCCTTTGTTAATTCAATCTTGTATTCTTCTAGGATTTGATTCAAAGTTTCGTTGTCAATTAAAATAGACCCCATTAATGCCCCGGGATTTTCGGGTAAGATGATTTGAAACTCTCCATTTTCATAGATGGGTTCACTTTCAACTAGAACCCCTTGATCTATTGCGTGAATAACTTTGGAGTCAAACTTTTCTAACATAGTAGAAAATGCGTTTTTATAAGCGGATTCTAATTCTAGGAGATAATGGACATATTTATTTTCAAATGAGGATGGATCAAATTCGGACATATTTGTTAACCTTGGGTTGAGAGTTGGGCTTCGAGTGTGGTTTTGATTTGTTCAAGGAATAATTTTTCTGTTTTTAAAGGAATGGTTGCTCCAGCTGCTATGTCATGTCCGCCACCTTCCCCTCCAACGTATTGTGCAGATAATCTCATTATTTCGGAGAGATTCAATCCTTGTTTTACCAGGGACAAATTTCCTCTGGATGACACTTTTAAATCACCTTCTTCAGTTTTCGCAAAGGCAAAAATGGGTTTATTTGGGTCAGTTCCGTCCATTCCCAAAACCATTCCCGCGACGATGCCCACGATTGTGTCTCGGATTTTGTCTCCTGCGTGGAACCATTGAAAATTTTCTTCCATTTGGACACCGTCTCTATTAATCAAACTAATTCCTTCGGCTAGATTTCTTCTATGGATGGCTAGCAAATTTTTTGCTCTTGATAATGATTTATCACGATCCCCGAGGCATATGGACAAGCCAACGTCGGGGCGCCCGTACCTTGCTGTTGCATTTAAAATTGTAGAAAATTCATTTGCCTCTCGGAGTTCGGTTCCTATAATTTCATTTTCTAATTCATAAATGGGAGAAACAAAGGAATTTATTTTATCAGGGGAGATTCCACGAGAAATTGAATGTCTAACTAAACCATTAAGTATTGTTTTTTGTTCAGAATGGGAAAGTTCCGCCCAAGCTTTCCACTTGCCATTTCCACGTAGATCGATGTTTAAGTTTTTTAAGAAACGGATAGCACCGGAAGAGTCATTAGAGATACCTGGGATCCCGAATTCGGAAGAATATTCTAGTAATTTTGGTAGAGGTCTAGTTTGTTTTCCATAAAATGCCAAACCGAGTTTTATATTCAATACGCCTTTATCTGCGCCCTCTTGGGCTATTTGTTTATTTGGGCCAATCAATCCTTCTGCCCTTGCTTGCATATCCCCGATTGCACCTATAATAGCAAGCGCTGCTAAGTCTCTATTATCGACCCCTTCTGATTCTAAAGCTCTTGCAAGTAAATAACAGGTCCCTGCACCAGATAGTTCAGATGCCCCATCAATTCCAAATAGGAGTGGATTCAAATGAAAGTCAAAATCATCTGGATGTGGTGAAGAATCAGAGGGGGTGACTGAGAGTTGGTGGTGATCACAAATAACAGGTGTAAAGTTTCCTTTTTCACTATATTCTATTATTTGCTCTAGTTGTCCACTTCCAAAATCTGTGAAAAGAATTGTGTCATAGTTAGTTTTTTGTAATTGTTGTAATTCTGGTTCGCCTAATCTCTTAGAGAATGCAGTTGAAATTGGAATTCCTGCTCGTTTGATGGCTTGGGTTGTTATTGCTGCGCTAGTTAAACCATCAGCATCTATATGGGAAATGCAAAGGACAGAGCTAGAGTCTAGGACATATTTGGCACATTGTGTTGCCCTATTTTTTAATTGGGTGAGTGAGGAATCCGTCAAGATTCGTTCACCATTGTGTTCAAATTGATGGCGAACTCAGTTGCGGACTCTAAGTAAGTTCTAATGGGAAGATCTCGGTGTGTATTGATATTTTTATCAGAAGAATCGCTGAATAATTGAACGATTGTGTGTACAGTTTCTCCCCTTACGGTTGCGTGGATGCCAGCAGAAGGAACCAATTCTGAGTTTATATGAGATAAAATTACTCTTTCAGTTATTGCCTCGACACGTGAACGGGGATTATCTAACAAGTTGTACAAGGTTGTACTTAATTTGGTGTCATCGAGAGAAGCTATCGACAAAGTTCCTTGGCAGGGTGCTGGGACGAAATATTTTAGAGGTACGAAAAATGTTTTTGTTTGGTTTGAAAATTTTTCAGGATTTAAGTCTTCAAAAGGTAATAGGAGTGCTTTGTTTTTTTGGTCATTTGAAAACCAATTTTCAAATTGAGAGAGTGGTTCTTCAAACAAAAATTCTTGTTTGAGTTCTGGGCGAATCGAATGCAGTTGTTTGGCGTTTCTATGGTTAGACAATCCAACAATAGTTTCGCTGGGCAAATTTGTTGGAGAGCTCCCATCGGGAGTGAGCAATACGTCCCGGATGACATCTTGTCGAGTTATGCTTGATAAAATCAAGTCGGGGGGAGAATTAGTTGGGAAGTGGGTTAAAGAGTAGACTGCTCCGTCGACTTCTGATTCCAATACTTTTTGATTTAAGTGTTTAATAAATTCCTCTTCTTTTTTGATGCGATCGGTGAAGTTTTTCGAGGAGGTTGTATCAGGTTTTTTGGTTTTTTGTAGTTCTACAGTATAATTACGGGATTCGAGTTTTGTTTTGATATCATCTACTCGTTGGATAGAGGGAAGTGAATCTTCAATTGCAAGAGTGATTACCTTCCTCTTTTTCATATTGATTAATGAGGATTCCAACGATTAAACACCATTCGATGTTGAAAGAAGAGATGATTTTGCCGGAATCTCTTTGAAGGGGGATGTCTAAGATAAAGATAGTTTTGGCAATAGTTTCAACTTCTACTATTTTTGTGCAAGAATTTTTATCACAATATGGATATTTGGCTTTGTTCTTAGTTTTTGTATTGGAGGGTGCTATGTTATTGTATTTTGCACCTTCAGAAAGTCTAGTTCCCATAGCGGTTGTTTTTCTGGCAAATTCTCCAGCAGAATATGCGTTGGTCATTTTCATTGCGGTTTTTGGAGCCACAATAGGACAGTATTCACTTTTTCTAGTTGCAAAGAGGATAGGGAGGGAGGGTTTATTAAAGAAGAAATGGTTTCGGGTTAAAGAATCCCATTTAGAAAGGTTCGATGGGTGGTTTTATCAATGGGGTGCAATAGTAATACCAATCTCGAATACTATGTTTTTTACAAGAGGCATGTTGACAGTTCCTGCGGGACTAGCAAAGATGGGAGATAAAAAATTCATAGTTTTGTCCGCATTAGGAACGCTAGTTTTTGAAACCATTCTCGCGGTGGTCGCACTTAAGTTGGTTACACTTTGGTGAGATTGTTAGTTATGATTGCTTCTGCTACTAATTCTGCTACGTCTATGATTTCAAGTTGATTTTCGAACCCACCTGTTTTTCTACCATCTTCATACATCGTCATGCATTGGGGGCAAGATACAACAAATTTCTCTGCAGCTTTTTTTGTATCTTCTAACGCCTCTCTTAGACGTTCTTCTGATGGTTTTTTTGTATCGGGGAAATCCATCCAAATTCCGCCTCCACCTCCGCCACAGCAAAATGAGCTTCGCCTATTTCGTGGCATCTCATAGAGAGTGCAACCAGTTTTTTCAATGAGTTGACGTGGGGCTTCGTATTCGTGGTTATACCTACCAAGATGGCAGGGGTCGTGGTAGGTGACAGAATAATTTAGAGAGTTGGGGATCACTAGTATGCCAGAATTAACTAACTCTTCCAAAACTCCAGTATAGTGGCGAACATTTGCATTAAATCCAAATTGTGGATATTCATTTTTTATTGTATTGTAAGAGTGGGGGTCTGTGCAGACTATGGTTTCAAAGTCGCATTGATTGAATAGTTCGATGTTGGTTTCTGCCAACATTTCATATAATCCTTCTTCACCAATTCTTCTGATGTCATTCCCATCATTTCTCTCAGATTCGTATAAGATTCCATAAGAAACCCCTGTTTCATGGAATATATGTGCGAGGGATTTGGCTATTTTTTGGTTACGTGGGTCATAACTAGGTAAATCTCCAACATACCATAGGTATTGCACTTTTGAATCGCGTGCGTCGGGTATTGAGAAGGGGAGATCTTCGACCCATTCTGGTCGTTTCCTCTCAGATGTGCCGAATGAATTTCCATGAGTGAATATATCAGTCATGATCGATTGTAGGTTTTCATTTATTTGGCCAGATTCAACGAGTCTTCGGTTCATTTCTGTAAATTGAGTCACATGTTCGATTCCAACGGGACATGCGTCTACACAAGCTAAGCAAGACATACAAGATTCCATAGAATTTATTGATACAACACTCCCCCCGTCGGCGATGATGGGACGTTTTTCAATTATCCCTAGATCTAGTTCGTCTTTATATCGTTTTAGATCTAGAATTATATCTCTAGGGTCCAAGTCTCTCCCGGATGCTGTTGCTGGACAAACAGATGAGCATCTTCCGCATTTTGTGCATGCGTCGTGATCGAGTAATTGCTTCCAAGAAAAATCTTCGATGTTAGTAGGTCCTATGTCAGAAGGTGCTGCATTTTCAGGAATCCTAGGTAGGCGGATTCCGGATAGTTCGTCCCGGGCTATTACGTTGGCTAAGCTAGAGAACATGTGGAATGGTTTTGCATAAGGAATCAATACTGTGAACAGTCCGCCAATGAATACATGGGCCCACCAAAATATGGGGTATATAGATTGAGATACCAAGGGTGATATCCCAATTTTTGAAAGTGATAGTGCAATAAACCAGCCCACAAAACTAACTTTCTCAAAAGATGGAAATTCCTGGCCCAAAATGCGTATGCCTTCTAAGAGATACCCACCGACTGAAAGATAAAGTAAAGAAAAAATAAACAAATCATCTTCGAGACTGGTGTGTTTCCCGTGTAATCTGTCCGTTCTCACAAAATAACGACGATAGATGACCATCACAATTCCAATTACCAAAAGAAAACCCAGCGCATCCATAACGAAGGAGTAAACTAGGTAAAAATCACCAACGAAAAATGATTTTTTTGTTAGTTTGCGGTATAGGTCGATGTCTATGGCAAGGATGGTAGTCCCTATTGTCAGCGTTAGAAACCCCCAAAGAATTAGAGTATGCATAATGCCTGCGTAAACATCTCTGTCAAATTGGCCTGTGTTTCGTGCAATAAATTTAAGTGAATAAAATATTCTATGAGGAAGGTTATCCAATCGGTTGGTAGGATCTTCGCTCCCGGAGGCATAGCGATTCAAACGCAAACGGATGCCGTGGATAAATATGATTGATCCGACAAGGGCTAGATAATAAAATAAAAGCTTCCCAACAGATCCTATCTCCCAAAAAATAGGTCTTGTAATTGCATTTTCGAGAGGGAGGGTAGATGTCATAAAGTATCACTATTGAGTATGGTTCAAATTATAGTTGATTGGACTTACAGTTATTAAAAGTTAAGTTTTATTCAGAAAGAAATTGATGGATAATTTCCTAGCCACACCTTTATTTCCTCATATTGAGACCCTTTTCGGATGATAGTTGACTCGTCTATGTCAACCACGGTGCTTTTTCCACCAGGTGTTTGTTTCCCATCTATTATAGCGGAAATGGAAGATAATAATTCGGGGTCTATCTCAGATATACTGCATGCTCCGGGTTTTCCACTAATATTGGCACTTGTTGCGGTTATGGGATTTGATTTTTCTAACAGATCTAATGCGAGGGGATGGTCGGGTATCCGGATACCTATCTTTCCATTTTTAGTTATGGGTTTGAGTTGGGGGTTGGTTGGCTTACATAAAATGGTTACGGGTCCTGGGAGAAATTGATGTGCGAAAGATTTGGTTTTGGCAGATAAGTGTACATAAGAAGATGCGTCTGTGAGAGTGGGAAATGCTATCGAGAGGGGATTTTTCTGGTCTCTTTTTTTGGCGAGGAATAATTTTTTGATTGCCAGGGGATTCAGTGGGTTTGCACCTAGTGCATAAGTCGTTTCTGTAGGATATAGTATTAGATCCCCGGATTTTATTGATATTGCAGCATTTTGTATATGATTCATCTTAATTGCCGTTGATTACAAGGATATGTGATTTGAATATATTTAATTTTACAGATTGGGGAAGAGTCAAAGGAACTTTTAATAGATCTTAAAGTGTAAATGAGATAGAATCGAATGTCCGCTTGGATTTATGGGCTGTCAATATTGGAAAGTGCGGGGGGGATGGTCCCTGCAAATTCGCTAGCGATAATAGTATTTATAATTTTGATACTGGTTTTACTAGGGCTGTCTGCGTTTTTCTCTTCTGCAGAAATAGCTATGTTTTCTCTTTCAAAACATCGGATTGATGCGATGGCAACGGAAGATGTTCCAAACGCAAAAGTGGTGTTAGGGCTCCGAGAACGTCCGCAAAATTTGTTGGTAACGCTACTTGTGGGAAATAATATAGTAAATATTGCAATGGCTTCTGTAACTACGAGTGTTTTGGCACTTTATTTTACAGAGGGAATTGCAATTGCATTGGCCACATTTACCATCACAATACTGGTATTGGTTTTTGGAGAAATAATTCCCAAATCATACGCCATAAAAAATCCAGAATCGTGGTCAGTTAAGATTGCTCGTGTGGTAGATGTTTTTGAATCGGTTTTTGCCCCCGTTGTGATTATTTTTATCAGATTGGCCCAAATAATCACAAAAGAAGATTCAGATGCAGTTATACAGAATCCCTATGTTACTCGAGATGAAATTCAAGATATATTAGAAGTGGGGAAAGTGGAAGGGGTGATAGAAGAAGAAGAGCTTGAAATGTTACAAGGTATATTTGATCTTGATACAACAATAGCTAAAGAGATTATGACCCCCAGGTTGGATATTGACGCAGTTTCTGCGGGGTCGAGTGTATCAGACGCAATAAATATTTGTGTGGGTTCTGGTCATATGTGTCTTCCAGTTTATAGTGATAATTTGGACAAAATACTAGGGGTAGTTACAATAGGAAATTTGCTGCGAGAAAGTAAATCAAAGGGGGCTGAAACATCATTGAAAAGCATTTTAGAACCTACAATGCACGTGCCCGAGTCTAAAAAGATTGATGAATTATTGGAAGAAATGCAGAATCAGAGGTTGGGGATGGTAATCGTGGTGGATGAGTTTGGCACCGCAGAGGGTTTAATCACATTGGAAGACATACTCGAAGAAATTGTTGGGGAAATTCTTGAAAGTGAAGAACAAGTCCCAATAGAGCACATATCTTCAAATGTCATTGCGGTAAGAGGAGATGTCAATATAGATGAAATAAATTCTGTTTTGGGGATTGAGCTTCCAGAAGGAAATGAGTTTGAAACAATTGCGGGGTTTATTTTAGATCAAGCTGGAAGAATAGTAGAAGAGGGCGAATCTATCGTATATGAGAATATTAACATTGCGGTAGAGGAGGTCGATAACACGCGCATTTTAAAGGTTTTAATAACGCTTCCAGAAGAAGAATAATACCCCAAACAGGGACTTCAACAAATTAATTACAGTTGTGGGAGATGTAATAATATGGAGAAACAAAAATATGGAATATTACTTCCCAATTTTGGTGAACATGCATCGGTGGAAAAATTAGTTGAGGGAACGATAAAGGCGGAGAAGTATGGGCTTGACTCGGTATGGATTAGAGATCATTTGATATTTCAACCACATGGCATGGAGGGTGCAGACAAAACACACGTTGACACATTTGCCGTATTAGCAGGGTTGGCAACTGTTACGAAAAAGATTGAACTTGGAACTGGTGTAGTGATACCACTAAGGCACCCCCTACATCTTGCACATCAATTTGCGAGTTTGGATTGGATGTCAAATGGTAGGGCAATTTGCGGCCTTGGTGCAGGAAACTTTAAACATGAATTCGACGCCATTGGTTTTCCAGAGGGTTATGAGAATAGAACAGGGGTTGTGCGGGAAAATGTAGACATATTAAGAGCTGCATGGAATGAAGATGTCTTTAGTCATGATGGAGATGTATTTTCATTTGAGGATGTATGGGTTCGGCCTCAGCCAGTTAGTGACATTCCCATATGGTATGGAGGTTCGACTCCATTAGCTGTTTCTTGGGCGGCCGAATTCTGTGATGGGTGGCTTCCAGGTAGAATTAATATGCCAACTTTTGTAAAAGCCATTAAAAAGCTCGAAAGAGAAGCAAAAGAGCATGGAAGACCACGGCCAACGGTGGGTGCAATTCCGATTACAAGTCCAGATGAGGACCGACAGAAAGCACTTGATTCTGCAAATGTTCAAGGACTTCTAGATTCGTCTAATAAAAGAGATAAATGGGTCAAACCAGAAGGTGGGAAATTTACTAAAGTTGAAGATCTTGATGGGGTATTATTGGCAGGTACGCCAGAAGACATAGTAGAAGGTGTAGAGAAATTTGTTCAAAGTGGGCTTAATCACCTTGTGTTCGACCTACGGATGAGATTTGATGATTGGGACTATTGTTTGGATTTACTAGGACAAGATATACTCCCTAACTGCCCGAGGTAAGTGAGAGGTTAATTGGAAGGGGGTTTCAGCTCTTCCAAGGTGTAGAATTCGTGACGCTCAACGTCGTTTTCAATTAGTTTTTCAAAATCAGGATTTCCAGCACGGGCAGCCATCTCTTCCATATCCATATCATATCGTATTAGAATCGCTTTTTTATCGTTTACTTTTGCGTAGATTTGTTTTCCAGAATTAACCGCGTCTTGATTATCAAGACTAGACAGCATTAATTTTTCCCAGCTTTCAAAATCACTTTTAATGTGGACAATGACTGCTATATTTTTAGTAGGCATATACAGTCTATTGGATGAGAATGGATAAAAGATGGATTGTTGTTAGTATATACACATGGGAATAGCGATTGTTTTAACAAGGGACGGTGGCTATAATAATTAAGAATGATAGAAGAAAATGTTACGTTCTATAGCGAGGGGGACAAGATTGCAGGCATACTTAGATTACCAGACAAAATGGATGGGCCAGCCCCAGGAATCGTGCAGGGACCAGGTTTTTTGGGATTAAAAGGTGGTAAATTATACAAACAATATCATGATTTGTTGATAGATGCGGGTTTTGTGGTATTGGTTTTTGATTATAGAGGGTTTGGAGATAGTGAAGGGGATTCGGTCCTATATCCAGAGCGCCAGATAGCAGATATACGCAATGCGGTTAGTTATATTGAAACTAGAGATGAAGTGGACAATGACCGGATTGGTTTGTTTGGCTCAGGTGGTACGGGTGGTGGGAATGCGGTTGTTGCTGCTGCGCGGGATAAACGGGTACAATGTATGGTAGCCAACAATGCTGTTGCAGATGGGGCGGAATGGGTAAGGGGTATGCGCAGAGAATATGAATGGCTTGGTTTGCTTGATGCACTGGAAGAGGATCGTAAACAGCGTGCCCTTACGGGGAAAAGTAAAATGATACCATCTAGGGGATTGGAGGGGCTACAGATCCCAACGCCTGAAAGAATGACAACAAGTGTGAAAAGTGATGTGGACACAAAAATACCACAAGAATTGCCGTTATCTTGTGCAGAAGCTATAATAGAATATTGCCCAGAAGATGTTGTTGGGCAAATAGAAGGGGGGGTTTTATTCATTTGTGTTGAAAATGACGACACAACACCTGAACGTCAAACTATTCGATTGTATGAAAAGGCGTCTTCACCTAAAAAAATCATAATCCAGAGAGGGACTTCACATTACGCAGCTTATGGGAAATATATTGACTCGGTTGGACCTCAAATAGTAGAATGGTTTGAAGAACATTTGAAATATGAAGGATTAAAAATTATTGAAGAATCGTAAAATGGATCAGTGGAAATACTCGTTTTTATCTACATATTTTCCATATCCGGGGTCGGTGGTTATTTCACCTTCATCGTAAACAACAGTTCCCCGGACTATAGTTTGTGTCGGGACCCCAACTACATCATAACCATCAAAGCTAGACCATCCGGCTTTGGCAAAGGTTTTGGATTCGTCTATAACAGATTTTCTGTTTAAATCGACTAGAGTTATATCTGCGTCAGAGCCTACTTGTATTGCTCCTTTTTTAGGATATATTCCCAGAAACTTTGCAGGGTTTTCAGAGGTCATTTTTACCAGTTTATTTATCGTCAATCTACCGTTATTGACTTCTGTCAGAATGAGTGGTAAAAAGTCCTGTGCCCCTAAAAGTCCAGAAGCGGCATCCCAGACATCCGGTTTGTTTGCCTCCTCCTCTAGCTGCGGAGCATGTTCGATTAACATTAAATCAAAAACTTCGTCGTCCAGGGCTTTCCAGAGTTTTTCATGATCTGGTGTGTACCATCTTCGTTTCCAATTGATACTGGAATCTCGTTGGAGGAATGTAGAAGCTTCTGCTTCTCCATGTAAATCCCAGCCCCAGCTTTTAAGTTTTCTTACAAGATCGACTAGTGTGACACGGTTTTCAAAATCTAGATGGGGTTTTGGTGTTATTTCGTTGAAACCTAAATGTAGAATGTTTAGATGTTTTAATCCAGTTATATGGGCAAGAAATGCGGCTTCAAAACACCCTAGTGTCATGTTCATACCGTCCTTTCCTTCACGCAACGCCGAATAATCATCAGCACCCATAGCTTTGAGACGGTAAAAAAGCTCATCTGCCAATGGTACATCGGAGGGGTGGATGGATATCGGGATATTCTTATCCATTTTTGCGATAGCGTCGAAAATATTATATAGCCGGTTGGTTTCGTAAACGGCTAGTTCTGGGACGTATGGATATTCTACTTCTGGGTGGCGATGCATGAATATCTTAAAGCCTATATTTCCAGTATTATTGTAAATCTTAACAACTTCATCTGGATCTGTTGCCCCTGCCCAGCTATTATGGTCAATTAAAGATTTTTCAGATGCAAGAGCAACTTTATCTTGGTAACGTTCAAGTGTGTTCGTTATAGGTGTGCAATTTGGCATGTCCATATACATGGTGTAGCCACCTGCTGCTGCTGCTTGGGACCCTTTTTCAAAATCCTCTTTATGTGTTTGTCCAGGTTCTCTAAAATGGACATGTTGATTGACCAACCCTGGTAGAATTTCTTTCCCAGTGGCATCTATTGTTTCGGTTGCAGAGGGAGTGGTTGCAGAAGTCCCAATGTGGACAATTATTCCATCTTTAATAGCTATATCTGCCGCATAACTATTACTAGAGGTGTGAATTGTTCCGTTTTTGATAACTAAATCTACGGACATGTGGTTATAATTCAAGGGGCGATCTATTAAGCTACCGATGCAAAAGTAAAGATAAAGATGTAGTCCCACCCGGATTCGAACCGAGGTCGTCGCGCCCAGAACGCGACAGGATTGGCCACTACCCCATGGGACTATCCAAAAATGGGTTGGCTCCGATTCATGTTAAAAGTTTTTTGTTGTTTGTGTGCAGGCGGATCGATACATACATGCGGCAATATAATTGATTGTAAAATATGTATGTAGGGCGTTTTATTGTTGTTGGTGAAAATTTTGGAGGGTATTGTGTTTGTTCACGTTCTTTCCCGGATCGGTATGTGGTGGAAAGACAAGAATGTTTGAGTATTGAACTTAAACCAGAGGCTCAGAAGACAGAAAATCCATATGTTGCATATAATTGTGCTAGGGTGGAGGGGGATTATGTTGTGATTGGAAATGGAGACCACGTGGACCAAATAGTGGAGCGGCTCGTGTTGGGGGAAAATTCAAAAGATGCATTGACAAAAGGGTTAGTTGTATCGGGGTATGAGAAGGATGAATACGACACCCCAAGGATTGCGGGGATTGTGGGGAAAGAATCGTTCATTGGGATTATTAGAAAGGATGGACTTGACGTGCGAGAGGTGATAGAGCCCATGTTTGTTTCAACTTATGAAAAAAATAGCCCAGAGGTATTTAATTTCAAACCACAATCGGGGAGGGAGGTTATTGATCGAATGTATGGAATGGGGTTTGAGCATTCAATATGTGCATTTGGAATGGTAAAGGGAAAATTTGTAGAATTTAGTTTGGATAATAAATAATTTAATCAAGTTTATCAAACAGTTGTTGGACCACACTTAATGCTTCTTTACGTTGATTCCAATTGACAAAAACGCCTATAGAAGTGGCACTTGTGATGAGATCATTTAGACGAATCTTGTGCTCTGATAGAGTGAGCATAAGGTCCCTCAACACAGTGGTTTGGTCGGTTACAACACCACCAGAAATTCTAATTACTGCAATGGGGGATTCGGCGGTTACACTAGAAAGAGTCGGTATGTCGATCACGGCAGTGTGTAGAGTGGATTCGACGTCTTTCCCGTCCACATTATCAACATAAAAGGTGATACTGTCAAGTCCACTAGATACAGCTTGAATGTTAACATTAGAATCTCCTAGAATAACAGATAGGTCTCTTAAGATGTGGGGTGTGTTTCTCACAGCCCTTCCAGCAACGGTGACTCCCGTTACGGCGCGTTCGCGCATATCTATCAAATTTTGAAATTTCCCAGTGACATCAGTTCCACCAGTTAGGAGTCCATCATGTTGGTAATGGAGCACCCTAAGTCCAAATTCCTCAGTTTTATAAGAAAGTGCAGAAGGTGCTATGACCTCGGCTCCGCGGAAAGATAGACTGCGTAGTTCATCTACACTTATTTTTCCAACATTCATAGCGCCTTCAACGGCGTTTGGATCTCCTGTCATCACACCAGAAACGTCGGTGACGATTACAACTTCATCGGCGTTTAGATAGTTTCCAAGCATGACTGCTGTCGTGTCGCTACCACCACGCCCGAGGGTTGTTACATTTCCAGAAGTATCCTCAGCCAAGAATCCAGTGACTACAGGTACCGTGTCGTGGAGTATGGTTTCTAGTTTGGCAGATCGAGAGGTAGTTTCAGTTATAGAAACGATTCCATTTCCATCAAGGATAATCGGCCACTGAGGATGTTGGGGCTCGAGAAAGATGGACTTGAGACCTTTAGATGTTAGTGCAGCTTTTAACATTCTCACAGAAGTTCGTTCCCCCATGCTAACTATTTCTGCTTGATCTTGGGGATCTGCTTCAAATGTGATTTGATCAAATAAATCATCAGTAGTTGAGCCCATTGCGCTTACAACTACAACTGCTTCGTGTCCTTCTTTGACTAGTTTTTCTATAGAAGTTGCTGCCCGTTCGATGCGGTCTCCAGTGGCGACACTGGTTCCTCCAAATTTTACAACTACACGCACTATATAACCATCAGGGAAGTTGAGGGGACTTGAATCATTCGGTGTTTTCCAGAAATTGGGAGAGAATAATGAAAAGGGAATTAAGAAAATTTTCGAATGGTTAAATTCAAAGTATCCAGATCCAAAATGGGGGCATACCCAACATCGGGGGTTATGTTAGCCCGTTTTTGGAAATCGGTTTGGGATTGCCAGCAGCCAGAATTAATGACCAACACATTATGGTATTTGCCATACCCAAATTTATGGACATGGCCTGAATGGAAAATAGAAGGGATTTGATCAATGACTAGATAATCTTTCTGCTCGGGGGAAATTCTAGTTCTTGATCCAAATTGGGGGGCTAAATGGCGTTTTTTAAGTAGTTGGATCATGGCATTTTGAGGAGCTTCATAACTGACCTGGGTGGAAGGTGTTTCTGCGATTATTTCATCTAAAGACACTCCGTGGTACATTAGAATAGGGACTCCTTCTACCACCACAGTGGAGGGATTGGAGGTGAGGTGGGTATTGGAAGAAGAAAGTAAATTTCTAATTTCGGAATCGAACGCTGGTTGTGGCTCTGCCAATCTAACTGCATCGTGATTTCCAGGGATCATAATAATAGATATATCACCAGGGATCTCTTTTAAACATTCAATAAAGGCCTCGTATTGTTCGTATATATTAATAATTGCGAGGTCTGTGTCTTGCCCGGGGTAGACCCCAACACCCTCAACCAAATCTCCCGCGATTAAAAGATATTCAATAAGTTCTGCTTCGGGTGTTTTGAGCCAATTTGTGAAATCAGACCATATTTCAGATGTGAAATGATTAGATCCAACATGTATATCACTCAACAATGCCGCTTGGACAGGTCTATTTGCATGAGGGGGTTGGAAATTTGAAGGGACGTCGGGGAAATAAATCATCTCTGCAAATAAAATCTCAGAGTCAGAGGAGAGCTTTCCCTTGACACCTATAACTTCATCTAAAAGTATCTCATCAGTTAGATGGAAAATTTCACTGTTATTATGTACCAATATTGAAAATGTCCCAGTGATATCTTCAAGTTCAAGGACGACATGATTAGAATTTGTTTTTTGGATGTTAGAAACCATCCCTACAACACGGACCTCACCAGAATTTTTTTTGATAGAATCGAGAGGGTAGGGATTTATTCGGTTGGAAAGGATAGCTGAAAGTTTAGATAGCCTGTCTTGAAAAATGGAGACGAAATCGTCATATGTTCCAGAGCCGGTGCTGTTTCCAGTCATATCATTTAAGATAGATATTGAAGGAGAAGGAGAGGGGGGGGAAGAATTTCCATAAATATCAGATATATGAGACATTTCGAGGGTAAAAATACCTTCAGGGATATGAGAAATTAAGAATTTGATTGTAGAAGTGGGATCGGGGGTTGTATTGATAAATTGCACCACCTCAGGTTCGGCATTGTACCCATATTTTACCAATTTTTGGGCAATGTTAGAGAGTTCGTTTGGTGGCATGTGGAGGGAAAGAACGGGGGGGAAGATAAAAACATAGCGGCCCGGAAAGGTTGATGTAGAGGTAGTTAGAAGTATAATAGAGTAGAGAATTGAATTGAGTATATGATTAGAAATATAATAGATTTGTTTAAAGAAGGAGGAGTTGGTAGATTGATTTTAAAAGATCTATTTTTCATTTTTTTAATAGGAGGTATTTTGTTTGGAGTTAGTGGGGCTTGGCCACCATTGGTAGCTATAGAGAGTGAGAGTATGGAACCAAATCTACATCAAGGGGATTTGGTTTTTGTCATGGGAGATGAACGAACTGGAGATATTGTGACAAAAGAGAATGTGGAAAAATATTATAAATTTGGGGATAAAGGAGATGTTATTATTTTTAATGCGAATGGGGATCCAAATTTTGCGGTGATACATAGGGCTGAATTTTGGGTAGAAGAAGGGGAAGATTGGTATGAACGAGGTAACCCAAATTGGGTTGTGGGGAAGAATTGTGGGTCGATGTTTAATTGTCCCGCGCCCCATGAGGGTTACATTACAAAGGGAGATGGTAATGAGAGGTATGACCAATCTCAAGGGATTAGTGGGCCAGTTAAATCTTCATGGATAAAAGGGACTGCAGAAGTTCGAATACCATGGATAGGGTATATAAAATTAATTTTTAACGAGATGGTGGGGAATTTTATTTAAAATTGACTTTGGAAAATGATAGAAATGTCCTCCAAACCAGTAAATAAACGTTGGTTTCGTTGGTTTGATAGTAATTCTTTTTCAACATGGGCTTGGGGGACGGATAGAGTGATTTGTTTGGTTCGTCCATATCTACCTTTACTTACAACTATTGCATTTACAATTCCTAACATATCCAATTCTGAAATTAGATCGGTGACCCTCCGATGAGTTAGGACATCTAGTTCTTGGTTTTTACAAAGTTGGCGGTATAGGTTATATACTTCCCCTGTTGTGATATGAGAAACATCCTTTGCAGTTAAAACTAGAATTGTAAAAAGTACAAATTTAGATTGGTCTGGTAAAGTTCGAATGACTTCGATGACACGGTCGAGTTCTATTTTTTCTTGTGCCGCTTCTACATAATCAGTGGTTACTTCACTATCACCCGAGCGCTCTGCAAGCTCACCAGCGGTGCGTAGTAAATCCAGAGCTCGTCGTGCATCCCCATGCTCTCGTGCGGCGAATCCAGAGCACATTCGGATTACACCAGGTCCCAAAACACCTTCTTTAAATGCGATTGTTGCACGGTTTTGGAGTATATCATTTAATTGATGTGCATCATAGGGTGGAAAGATTATTTCCTCCTCGCCTAATGAGGATTTAACACGGGGGTCTAGGTGGTCTGTAAAAGTGAGATCGTTTGAAATTCCTTTAATCGACACACGGGAATGATCTAAATCAGAGTTCATTCGGGAAAGATTATAGAGGATATCATCTCCACTTTTTTCTACAAGTTTATCTATTTCATCAAGGATGATAACAACAACACGCTCGCGGTAATCAACCGCTTTGACTAAGGTGGAATATACTGTGTCGGTTGGCCACCCAGTCATGGGTACTTTTGTGAAAGAATTGAGATCGTCTTTAAGTTTGGAGATTTCTTCTAATTGTAGTTGTTGGTCATCAGTAGGGAATGTGTTTGGGGAATTATTTAAAGAATCCTCAAGTTTGGAGATTTTTTTAAGGATATACTCTGTGTTTTTCTCAATAAAAGTATTAGCTAGTTCTGCTAAAATTCGATATTTTGTATCAACAACTTCACAGTTAATAAATTTAACATCACAGGGGATATCATAATGAGTAGAAGTTTGTTCCAATTCACGGGTGACAAAATTAACACTTGCCGTTTTCCCAGTTCCTGTTTTACCATAAATAAGAATATTTGAAGGAGTGTCCCCACGAAGTGCTGCTACAAGGATGCTAGCTAAAGTTTGAATTTGAGAATCGCGGTGTGGTAGAGTATCGGGTGTAAAAGAATGTCTTAGTAATTCTTTGTTATTAAAAATTGGTTCAACACTAAGTAAATTTTCAAACAAACCACCAGTAACAGGGGGGTTTGATTTTAGATTAGAAATGTATTGGGTATTGTTTTTGGGAATATTGTCCATCGTTTTGCCTCGTTTTTATAAATTTCCAGTAGTATCTTCATATATTTCCAATAGAAATAAAGGTTTCTCTAGAAAGTATTTATTTGAAAGTGGAGATATATATACAAAATATATAAAATATATAAAAACCAACAGATATCGTTTGGTTAGTCCTTTGGTTATAACAGGAACTTTCGAAAAGTTCCAGTAGAAATGGTCCCCCACCCCCTTTCATTTCCACTGGAGTTATTTATTATATTAGGTTTTTATGTTTATATTTTTAAAAAGAAAATATTTATTATGATTCATCCCTATAAAAGATAAAAATTTCACCTAAAAAAAGATGAAATTAAAGTTTAAAATCAAACGAAAAAAGGATGAAATAAAATATATTTATTTTTAATTCCAAGAAAAACTTCAAAGAAACTAATTCCACCGGAAATAAAGGGGTACCTACTCCATACAATCTATGTGACTGACATATGTCTGACATAAGCTTAAGTGATTAGACATAGCATTTATGTTATAGATGAGAAGATGCCAAATATAGTATAATTTGGTTTCATCTGTGAGGCAATGTAAATGATGGGTTTACTAAAACAACTTAGAGATAGCATTTCGCGAGCGACAGATAAACTTTTTTCTGGGTCCAAGCCAAAACGTATTGGAATATATGGTCCACCAAATGCAGGAAAAACAACACTCGCAAATCGTATAGTACGAGACTGGACTGGTGATATTGTTGGGGCAGAAAGTAAAATCCCCCACGAGACCCGCAGGGCTCGAAGAAAAGAAAATATAGAAATTGAAAGGAATGGTAAAATTGTCACTATCGATATTGTAGACACCCCTGGTGTGACCACAAAAATTGATTATCGTGAATTTCTTGATTTTGGAATGTCTAAGAAAGACGCGATACGTCGATCCCGCGAAGCCACAGAAGGAGTTGCGGAGGCCATGCATTGGTTACGTGAAGATATCGATGGAGTAATTTATGTGTTAGATTCCACACAAGATCCATTCACCCAAGTCAACACAATGTTGATTGGCATTATAGAAAGTAGGAAACTACCTGTTCTAATTTTTGCTAATAAGATCGATCTGAAGAAGTCAGATCCAACTTTAATTGAACAATCCTTCCCCCAACATAAAACCGTACCACTATCTGCATTAGAAGGGGAAAATATGGATGAGGTGTATGATAAAATAGCAGATTATTTCGGGTGATAAATATGCAAAAATTAAAACAAAAAACTGGAATACAAATTGATCTAATTAGCAGCCAAAAAATGGATGAATTAACCACCATGGAAAAAATTAGAATGATTTTGGATGGTGTGCGGAGTGATAAAATTGTTATACTAGAAACCGGCCTCTCACCCGATGAAGAATCCAAGCTTATTGAGGTAACAATGTCTGAAATTAATCCTGATGGATTCACTGGAATTGAAATTGAAACACACCTCCCCTCCACCCCTAGCGGGTCTGCATTTATTAACAAGTTAATGGGAAGGCGAACCCCTTCTAAATTAACTGTCATCGGACCTGCAAACCGCATCGAAACACTTCATAAAGATGAAAAGTTGATAACAACTTTCATATCTCAAAGCTAATGCCACATCAATGTACTAGCTGTGGGGAACTATTTTCTGATGGATCTAAAAAAATGCTAGCTGGCTGCACTGTTTGTGGGGGGAAAAAATTTCAATTCATTCCCACTGGGGCCAACCCCGAGCCCTTCCATAAATCACCAATTATTGAAGCTCCACCCGACCATTCTTCCCCCCCTTCTCCCCAAAATTTAAATTTAAATTATCATTACGAACCTCCCACTCCAACTCCCCCTTCTCCCGAGTATATAGAAAAACTCCAAGTTGAGTTGAGTACTCAATTTGAAAGTATTAAAATTCTTGAGCCAGGCCAGTACGAGCTTAATTTAATGGAGTTATATAATCGAGACGAATGTATTATCGCAATTCAAGAAGATGGGCATTATGTGATCCAAGTCCCTGGGTATATCTAATTATTTTATATACTCACCTAACTCGGTCAATGAATTCCATCTTTATCTACTGGGGGCGAACCTATTATAAGCCAAATATGTTCTTCCTCTGTGTCATTTACCACCTGTCTCCACGTTTCTGGAGGGACACTAACTATGGATCCCTCTGCCACTTCAACAACCTCGTCTCTATCCTCTCCAAATAATATCTTACCCGGTCCTTTTATCTGATAATATATTTCCTCTTGAACACCATGTTTGTGGAAAACTATCTCCTCTCCTGGTGGGACGAACCAAAATTTCCCCCTCATAGTTTTTAATTCCAATACATCTGTCAAACCCGAATTAAAAACCTCAGTAAATTTTGATTTAACCCTCTCCATCTCCCCAATAGACGCTATTTTATATTTTTCCATATCTGCAATATTCCCCCGATTAACTTAAAACAAACACATTTTTTTAAAATTTAATTTAAAGGATAACTATCATTATCTTCGACATTAATATCTATAGTATGTCTGTTGAAGAAATTTTTCCAGGTGTTTATGACATAACCTGTCTCGTAGCCGAAGGAAACAACCGATACCGTGCATATCTATTCGATGATGATGTCCCAACTTTAGTTGATTGTGCCAGAAGAGATACTACTGAGGCATTACTCAAAGGAATTGAAGAATCTGGCCTAACACCTGGTAGGTTGATTATTACCCATGGGGATGGTGACCACGTAGGCGCGTTCGATGCATTAGTAGACACATACGATGTAGAAACTTGGGTCCCCGTAGAGTCTGATTTCCCCTCCGAACACACCCCCGACCACAGATACCAAGAAGGGGAACAGATCGGTAGGTTCGAAACAATCTATCTCCCTGGGCACAAAGATGATAATTATGGTTTAATAGATGAAAAGGCCAAAATCATCATACCTGGAGATGCAATTTCTGGAGCGGATCAGCGTGGACTACCTGCTGGCCAATTCCATCTCCCCCCTGCTGTCCATACTGTAAATTTAAATCAAGCAGAAGAAACTTTAGAGAAAATACTACAATATGATTTCAATTCAGCACTACTTTTCCACGGTTCAAACGTTCTGGATGACGCCCATGCCAAATTATATCGATATGTAAACTTCCCAGGAAAACCCACTTCATCTTATCAAATTGGAACTCCCATTTTCCCCAAATAATCCCTCCTATATCTACTAATTTTGATAATTCCGAATCAACAATAACGCTGCAAGTAATAACGCCACTCCCAACCCTATCATTCCCACCGTATAACTATAATTTTGTATTGCAAATCCCATGTACGCTGCACCCAACCCCCCTAATGTGAAGAATATACTCCTCGCCGCACCTATGTGACTCCCCGTAGAGTCTTTCGGCGCCGAATCCATCAAAATAGCATCAATAACTGGAAATTGTCCTTTATATCCTATTGCAAAAATGGCAATGGCAACCATTACTCCTACCACCGATTCCATAATGATTAATAAACCGACCCCGCCCGCACTTACAAATAACCCCCCTATTGAAATTAAATACCTGGGGGCACGGTCTGATAACGCCCCGATTATTGGTTTAACCACCATCCCTAATAAAAAAAACCAACCAAAAATAGATCCTGCAATTTCTAACTCAAAATCTTTTCCTTCTATCAAATATAATGGGAGAAAATTCACCATCGCAGTGGCAACGAAAATAAACAAAGCAAAAGCCAAGATAGTTTCCCTTTGACCCCTCTCACCTACTATATACATAACATCACCTCTCACTGATGATGTCACCTTTTCTGCAATTTCCCAATCCCATTTATATTTTTCTCGATTTATTCCCACGAAAGCTCCTATCAACACAAAACTAGCAATCCCACAAATACCCATGATAATTCTCCAATTAGGCACGCCTTCTACCAATACTAAATATACCATTGCCAAAACAATTGAAAGTATCCCTGCAAAGATGCCTCCCAAATCACTCCCCGCTGTAAATATGCCCATTGCCCTCCCCCTTCTCCCTGTGTACAGGTCTGAAATCAACGCTCTGGAAGGGACATTATACATGGCCCTTCCCAACCCTAACAACACCACTGCAAATACCAACATAAATGTAGTTGTTATCCCTGCGATAATGAAAAAACTCAACCCTATCAAAACCATTCCCGGAATTATAATAATTGGCCTACCACTCCAGTCCGACAACTTCCCACTTGGATATTGTGCAATTGCATATACCACTTGCATAATTGTTAAAACCACCCCTGCAATTAACACTGATATTCCCACCTCTTCCATTATAACTGGCAACAAAGGTGGTAGCAAGAACCTACCCGTCTGTGTTATTGCCCACCCCATCGCAACAATCACCAACATTTTCCCCCGATATCCCCCGAATACCCTCCCCATTTTTGTATAAATTCCCATTACTATGTTATTAACCGCCAACCCTACGTGTAATTTAGACCGCCCACCTTTAAATCTAGGGTAAGATTCATGCTACGTGGAACATAACATTTCTATCATGAGTTGGAAAGACATCGGACAAGGAACTCTACTTGGGGACTTGACACTATCAAAAATGTTCGCGGAGAGCGCAAAATTACATGAAGACCTACCTGCTCAAATGTATAAAGGTGGTATTTATGAAAGAAGTTTATCAAAACTTGCTTTCCCCCCTGCAAAACCCAACGAATTTGCCACATTAAGCTACTCGGCTTTAAATTCCACCGTCCAGTACATAGCGACCGGGCTACGTGATCTGGGCCTTCGAAAAGGAAGTAAAGTCGCAATATTTTCGAACACTAGGATGGAGTGGGCACAATCTGATCTATCCATTTTATCTGCAGGAGGAGTCCCCGTTACTATGTATCCCAATTCCTCCACCTCCATGATCGATTATCTACTCACTGATTCAAAATCTATAGGGATCATAGCAGAAAATGAAGATTTAGTTAAAAAAGTATTAAAAACAAAAAGTGCAAAGTCTCTTAAATTCATCATCAGTATCGACACCCTTTCTTCAAAACACCCCAAAAAAGTTCTCACCCTTGGTGATGTCTACTCCCTTGGAAAGAAATCTTTCAAAGATTCTAAATATCAATCTTGGATCGACGCACAATCCCCCTCAGACCTCGCAACATTGGTATATACTTCTGGCACGACCGGGGACCCAAAAGGGGTCATGTTGACCCATTCAAATATAAAATCCAATGTTGACTATTCTCAACTACGATTTGGCCCCCGTGGCAGCAACTCTGGAGCCCCCACCCTCGATAGCTCCACACGAATTCTATCTTTCCTACCTTTATCACATATATTAGAACGAATGGCGGGCCATTTCTTAATGCTCCAAAGTGGAGCAACAATAGCCTATGCAGAGAGCCCTGACACACTCAAAGAGGATTTTCTTCAAGTCCGCCCAACCGCAGGATCCAGTGTCCCCCGTGTATATGAAAAAATGTATGTTGCGATGAGGGACCAAGCATCCGAATCCTCTGTAAAACTACGGATCTTTAATTGGGCGGTTAAAATAGCTAAACAAAAAGCATATTCAACCAATTTAAATCCAGTTTTATCAGTTAAACATACCATCGCCAATCGACTTGTATATTCTAAAGTCAAAAGCGCACTTGGAGGGAATATCCAATTTTTAATCAGTGGCGGGGGGAAACTCTCTAAAGATTTATGCGCACTATACCATGGGGCTGGAATTTTAGTTTTGGAAGGATATGGTCTCTCTGAAACTTCTCCTGTAATCACTGTTAATCACCCCGACGAACCACGTATAGGATCTGTTGGCCCTCCTTTATCCAATCTCGAAATTAAAATAGACCCTACCTCTGGAAAGGATTCTGAATTTTCAACCTTAGGTGAAGTTGGAGAACTTCTCGTTCGTGGCCCTAGTGTTTTTTCTGGATATTGGAATAAACCCAAAGAAACAAAAGAATCCTTCGACGGCGATTGGTTCAAAACAGGAGATATGGTTTTGCTAGAACCCGATGGATATGTGACATTTTTAGAACGCATCAAGGAAATATTAGTTCTTTCCACTGGGAAAAACATCGCACCAACTCCTTTGGAAGATGCACTTATTCAAAATGAGTTTATAGAACAAAGCATCGTTATTGGGGATGAAAAGAAATTCATTAGCTCACTGTTGGTCCCAAACACCGCAGCTTTGGAATCTTGGGCGGGAGAACCATCCCTTAATATCAATGAGTTATGCACACATAAAAAAACAATCGATCATTTTTCCAAAATCATAGATGAAATTAATTTAAATTTTGAACCCCACGAACAAATCAAACGATTTCGTATCATCCCCGAGGAATTCACAGAAGAAAATGATCTCCTAACTCCCTCTCTCAAAAAGAAACGGAGAAATATCCTGGATAAATATACCAAAGAGATTAAAAGTATGTATTCTTGAATAGTGACTTCAATTTTCCACACTTTCATCTTCCCAATTTAATATGATCGAGTCAAACCTAATTACCATATTTGCAGTTATAATCATCGCGGGAGTAATCGCCCAACTCATCGCGGCTAGATTTTCAATACCTAGTGTAGTTTTTCTATTAACCTTCGGTGTCCTACTCGGCCCCTATGGAATTGGACTTCTCAATCCACTATCCTTTGGGAATGCTTTAAATGATATCGTGGGGATATCTGTGGCAATAATTATCTTTGAGGGTGCATTCCATATCCGAATAAAAAAACTCCTTAAAGTTCCCACAGAGACGGCAAGACTTCTAACGATTGGAGCAGTTGTTTCATTAATTGGAACTGCCGCACTCGTGCATTATTTACTCCATGTAAACTGGATGGTTTCTTTACTTGTTGGTTCTTTGTTGATCGCCACCGGTCCAACTGTCATCATGCCAATTTTAAAAGTGGTACCCGTACGACAACGGGTCGCTACAATCCTAGAAACAGAAGGGATAGTAAACGATGTTACTGCTGCAATTTTGGCTATTGTCTTTTTTGAAGCAATATTGATGAATACAAGTTCTATTTTCGACCTTTTCCCAATTTTTATTCTTAAACTTGGGGTTGGACTTTTGGTTGGCATTTTAACCGCATTTGCTTTACTAAATTTCCTCAAATTATCTCTTATTCCTCCTTCAAATGCCCCTCAATTAACCCGATTATTGGTTTTAATGGTCGCAATCGCTTCATTTGCAATTTCAAATTACATCACTCCCGAATCTGGGATAGTCGCAGCAGCCACTGCGGGGATTATGATAGGAAATTCTTCGATCTCCTACGAACGTGAAATTTCTGAGTTTAAAGGAGATATAACTTTGTTAGTTCTTTCTTTTATTTTTATAATTCTGGCAGCTTTACTCGACCTACAAATTCTATTGTCCCTAGGCATTTCTGGAGTATTGGTTGTGGTCTTCATCATGGTCTTTGTCCGATCTCTATCTGTTTACCTTTCAATAACTGGGAATCGATTCACTTCGGCCGAAAAAATATTTATGATGGCGGTGGCCCCCCGCGGAATCATTCCCGCATCAATATCTATGTTATTCGCTATACATCTCCAATCACTGGGCCTCATCCGTGAAGCAAGTGTGGTAGTTGGAACCGTGTTTCTAGTCATTTTCACAACAGTTTCATTAGAAGCCGGCTTTTCTAGATACATAGCAGAATATTTAAATGTGATACCTATGCGTGTAATAATCATTGGAGGTGGGAGAGTGGGCCGTTCCCTTTCTTCCCGCCTATCTGACCGTGGCGAGAGTATTTTGATTATAGAACAAGACGAAGCTCAGATTGAATCACTATCCTCTGGTGGCTTTTCCGCAGTACTTGGGGATGGGACCCGTATAAAGACCCTAGAAAAAGCCAAAGCAAACAATGCAAAAATACTTATTGCGGCCACAGGAGACGACGGGGCAAACCTTCTGATATCTCAATTGGCTAAAAATGAATTTGGTATTGATACAATCTTTTCTAGAGTTAATAATCCTGACAACGTACCTCAGTTTGAAGATATGGGTGTAATAGCAGTTTCATCTTCCCATGCCACTGCACTTGCAATAGACAACATAATCGAGCGACCCGCATTAAACGCATGGATGACCGAACTAAGCCGAACAGGAGATGTACAAGAAATAACACTAACATCTTCCCAATTCACCGGAAAAACAGTTAGTTCTATTGCTTCTACTCTGCCTTCTAGCTGTCTAATAGCACTCATCAGACGGGATAGTGAAGATATCATTCCCCATGGAGATTTTATCCTAGAACGTGGAGATCACATCACACTCCTCGGACGAAAAGAAGATGTAAAAACAGCAATAAAACTCTTCCACCCCCACGACTAGTCTTTATTAATTTCCACTAAAATATTCGAATGAAGTTGACCATTAGAAGCTAACATTTCGTTGACATTGTCAATTTTAAAATCTAATATATATTCTTCTCCATTTTTCTTAGTAACCCTTCCACCTGCACACTCAACTATCAAGATTCCTGCCGCAACATCCCATGGATTTGTATCCCACTCCCACACGACATCTGCACTCCCACACGCCAAGTACGCTAGATTGATCGCAGCAGAACCATATCTTCTCACTCCCTTGACCACTGGATATAAGCTCGATAATAATTCCCCTTTTGGATCATGACCTGTTATCAACATACTTTCTCGGATCTCCCCCCTAATTGTCGTTTTAATGATATTTCCATTCACCATCGCATTTCCCCCTCTCACGGCCGAATACAACTGATCAATTTCTGGAATGTAAATGACCCCAACCAATGGATCATTTTCCTCCAACAAAGCAACCGAAACCGAATAATTGGGATTTTTGTGTATGAAATTCCCAGTCCCATCCAATGGATCTATCACCCACCTATACTTTGAGTTATTATCTTCCCAAACAGTTTCTTCCGATATGATATCATGATCCGGAAATTTATTCCGAATTAAAGATGTGATTATATTCTCAGAAAGATA
>JAKURE010000029.1 GCA_022450005.1 Halobacteriales archaeon | reverse complement strand
ATTTCCTCTTTTCCAGCAACACCCACTTCGAAAAACTTCGCCTCCTTCGTTCCAACTAATCAATACTAGATCGTCGGGTCTAGGTATATCGAATGGTTCGGAGAAGACCTGAGATTGTGGGAATTCTATATACTCGGTGGTGAGGTTTTGGACTATTCGGTGTCCGGGATCAACTATCCAAACGCGCTCGATTTCATCTGCATTTCTTCGTTTTAATCGGCACGAAGTTCCCATGAGCAATTGGAATGGTTTGGAGCGCAATGCTGAGTGAAGTACTATAAATCCCATTCCATCCAACACTCTTTTTGTCACACGTTTTGCGATGGAATCGTCTAATAATTCATTTTTATTATGGGACCACCAAAGCAGTACATCTGTGTGGTCTAATAATTCAGAAGAAAGTCCGTGTTCGGGAGAGTCTAGGGTTGCGGTGGTGGTGACATACCCAGATTCTGTGAGAAAGCTAGCTATAAAATTATGAATCCCAGAGGGATAAAGTTCCTCTGCTGATGGATTATCCCGCTCGCAATGATATTCATTCCAGATTGTCACGCGCACCATAGAGTAGTTGGTTCTGGCGGAGGAGGTATAGTTATTGATTCAGCCGAGTGGCTTTTAGTAAAAGTTTCAGATTTGAAAAGGATTCCACAGACCCATTAGTAATTTTTATGTCAAAAAGTGTTTTTGCTTCAGGGGGAGCATTAATGAAAAGTTCATTGAGCTTTGTTAGGTTATTTTTAGAGGTGTTAGATTGAGTAGTCCAAGGAACATAGGGAATATCTTTCTTCATGATAGTGGCATATTCTATGTTAAATCCTTGCTCTTCAATCCAATTTGTCCATTGATCTACTGTGTGGCTTTGAATGTGGGTGGGGTCTCTTAATTTTTCAACGGTGTTGAGGAACGTGTTGAGAAAAGGCGTATCGGGGGCTACGTTGTCTTCAAATAGAAAAACACCGGTAGAATTCGATACTCGAGAGACTTCCTCAAGGAATAGGCGTGGGTTGGGAAAATGGTGTGCTGCAATTCTGCAAACGACGGTATCAAATGAATCATCGTAGAAGGGTAGAGATTCTGCGTCAGAGACCGCCACTTCCAAGCTAGGATATGCAGATAGAGCGGTTTGTGTCATTTTAGGAGATATGTCGATAGCTATAACACGAGAGGAATTTTTTTGTAAAATCGCATTGGCTGTATGCCCTGCTCCAGTGGCTATGTCGAGTGCAAGTTGAGAGCCTCTTGACCAATCAGCCAAGATATCTAAATCATCCCCCTCTCGGTGGATTTTACTAGAGAGATAAGATTTTGCCCTATTTCCAAAAGCGTTGGCAGTTTGTTTTTTGTGAGCGGGACGGTTTTCCATGATGAAACTAGTTTTTATGTTTACTTTATTTTCTGTTTGAGTATATATTATCGGGTTTTTGGTAGTGACAACCCGATATTGTTTTCCTTAAGCACTCGTTGTTAAATATAGGAATATGTTGGCTAGACAATATCTTAGAGAAAATTCGGAGATAGTAAAAGAGGCCATCAAAAATAGGAATATGGGAGAAGGGGAAGTGGTGGAAGAATTACTTCAAGTGGATGAGAAATGGAGAGTTATGAAGGCCCAATGTGACGACCTTCGGCATGAAAGAAATAAAGTTTCAACGTTAATTGGGAATCTTAAAAGTAAAGGGGAAAATGAGGCTGCTGAGAAAGCCATAGCTCAATCGTCGGAAATAAAAGTGGAATTGGAAAGGCTAGAAGAAAATGCGAAAACCCTAGAAGAAGAATTAAAGAAGGGGTTATTGGAGTTACCAAATGTACCACATGAAAGTGTCCCAATGGGAATGGATGAATCAGATAACGTTGAGATTCGCCGGGTGGGATTTGAAAATTTAAGAGAATTTCCGGAAGATATTGTTCCCCATTATGATTTGGGAGTTAGGTTGGATATAATTGATGAGATGAGAGGTGCAAAAACTACGGGGTCGGGTTTTTATTTTTTGAAAGGAGAAGGTGCGCGGTTGGAACATGCGTTAATTTCACTGATGCTAGACATCCATAGAGAACAGGGATATATTGAATTGATCCCTCCGATCCCGGTATCATCTGCATCCATGACGGGGACGGGTCAGTTTCCAAAATTTGTCAATGACGCTTATAAAATTGAAGGGGAGGATCTGTGGCTATGCCCAACTGCAGAAGTTCCTGTTACAAATATGTACTCTGAAGAGATTTTACTTGATGAGGATCTACCAATAAAGCATCAGGCTTACACTCCTAATTTTCGGAGAGAAGCAGGAGAACATGGTACAGAAACTAGAGGAATTGTTAGAGTGCATCAATTCAATAAAGTTGAATTGGTTAATTTTACCCGGCCAGATTCGAGTTATGAACAGCTTGAATTGTTAGTGAATGATGCGGAAGAAGTACTCAAGAAATTACAATTACCATACAGAGTAATTTCACTCTGTACAGGGGATTTGACATTTTCCTCAGCTAAAACTTATGATATTGAAGTTTGGACACCGATAGGGAATAATGAAGAAAAAAATGATGGTCGATGGTTGGAGGTGTCCTCTGCATCTAATTTTGAAGAGTTCCAAGCGCGTAGGGCGGGATTGAGGTATCGCCCGAAGCGTCACGAATCGGCGGAGTATATTCACACATTAAATGCTTCGGGTTTGGCACTTCCTAGGGTCATGGTTGCGATTCTAGAGTATTATCAGAATTCTGATGGTACTGTGGAGATACCACACGTATTGCGTCCATATATGGGGGGATTGAAAAGAATTGAAGGTAGTGTGCCGATAGGGGAGAGTGCAGTTGGTGCAGGATTGAGGGACTAGATTTCAATTGTTGTGTCAATTAATGAGGAGAGAGGACTAACTATGGTTCGGTGAGGGGCCTCGATTGAAATGGGTGTTTTGAGAGAGATATTTGAAAATCGTATGTCAGACTTAAATTCGCCATTGGATTGAATCGGAGTTGCCTCTACTTGTCCTGATTGCAACTCGCGTATCCAAACTGTTTTTCCAGAAAGAGAGGGGTCTGTTTTTCCATGAATAATCCAAATTTTGGGTGCAAGGTTTAGATCATTTCCAGCCAGAGGATATCGTCGGTCGTGCCACTCCCAGAATCCATCTTGGAGTACGTAAACGTTTGTAAATCCAGAATTCAATAAGCTAGCTGCTCTTAATGTAGAGAGATGGAGTGGGCATCCACAATAAGTCACAATTCTATCGTTTTTTGGCCAATCGGAGGTGGGGTCTGAGGATCCAATCCCAGATGGTGCAGGACTTAGTATAGATCCTAGAATGTGTGATCGTTCGTATTGGGTTTTAGATCTCGAATCTACAAATCGAGCTTCTCCTCTTTGATGCCAATTGTAGACTGTTTTGAGGGGTGCTAGAGGGATAGTTTGAGAGTTGACTTTTGCCACATCAAAAGTGGTGGGGTCAAAGATTTTTCGAGGGGGAGCTTGAGTGGGTAAAGGGGGGTATCCATCGAAGGGGTCTAAATCTGGATTATATTTATTTTTTTCACCACCTCCAAGACATCCCGATATTGCAATTCCAATTCCTAATAAAATGTCTCTTCGTTGCATTGAGTGGTCTTTGGGGCACGGAAACATCAAGTGTTGGATTTTTGGTTATATCAATTCTATCGAATTTGTACAGCGTGCCGAAATTTACTCACGTTAGCCTTGAGCCAGATACGATAGTAGGTCTGTCAGAAGGTCCAAAATTTCTGATGTTATTTGAGGAAATGCTATCCAAATGGCCACGATGAAAAGTGATAGTCCCAATGATAAATTCAAAGTCCGAACTTGTTCAGGTGTACTGAATATTTTACGAAGTAATGTTCCAGCAAAGGCCCATGTACATAGCGCTGTGAAACCTAATGTGGAATTGACTAAAACGAATAAAATTTTTACCCCATAGCCAGTGCCGAATTGAGTTGCGAAAGTGGTCATCAATATGATGAAATGGATCCATGCTTTTCCGTTTACTAGTTGTAACAACACACCGTGGAAAAAACCAAATAGTTGGGTGGAATCATCTGTTTTTAGAGGGGGAGAGGAAGCTATTTTGTAGGAGAGGTATGCTATATACAATGCACCAGCGTAGACTAGTAGTTGAAGTATGTTGGCGTTCTGTTCAATGAAAACTGCCCCTACTCCAATTATAAGTGCTAAAACCGTGAATCCAAAAAACATTCCGGCCATCAAGGGTAAGGTGTTGCGGATTCCGTGTTGAGACCCATGTGCTGCGCAAAGTAAATTATTTGGGCCAGGGGAGAAAGTCATTGAAATCATAAATAAAGCCGTTGCGCTGATAAGTGCCCAATCCATGAAAAAAGAAAGGTGCGTACAGACAAAAAATTGAGGGTTCGAAGTGGGTTTTTCTTCGATTCTCTTTTGGTACTTCTGGAGTATAGTCAAGTTGTGGAAATCCATATTCGATATGAGGGTGACGACGATCCAAGGAAATGCACGGCTAGAAAACTTTCACGTTTCGGGTTGGCTGAATTGCATAAAAATAATAAGTCAACACCGTATGGAATAATCCTTAATCCATATTCTGAAACGGCATTGTCTCCTGCAGATTATAAATATCCATATAGATTAGTGGCGTTGGATTGTTCCTGGGAAACTGCAGGGGTTGATAGTTTTTCTATGAAAGGCATCCAACGGGCACTGCCATTTCTAGTTGCAGCTAATCCTGTGAACTATGGAAAGCCATTTAAACTTACAACAGTGGAGGCCATAGCGGCCTCTTTGTTTATTTTAGGTGAGAAAGAACAATCTAGAAATGTACTATCTAAGTTCCGATGGGGACTGAATTTTTTAACACTTAATGAAGAGCCTTTAGAATCATATGCGTCTTGTTTAACTTCAGAAGATGTGGTAAATGTCCAAGAATTGTACTTGTCTTGAATAAAATGTCGTTTAGAGCCCTCGATTGGACTCGAAAGTTTTTAATTGTGGTAGACTATACATGTGGTTATGGCGCGCTTTGAACAAGCAGAGAAACGCATGTTGCAAAAGAAAATTTGTATGCGTTGTAATGCCCGAAATCCACAGAAAGCGAAGGCTTGTCGCAAATGTGGATATACTGGGTTGCGTGTTAGAAGAAGAGAACGCCAAGCTGCTGGTTAGTTTAATTGCAGAATGGAGTTACCTCTCTGGTTTATATTTTGGCTCTCGTTTCTTGGCTCTAGTCAAGGCTTTGGTGATTACTTCCACAACATCTCCGTGGAACATCGGGCCATGTCCCGGATACATATTCCTTAAATCTTGAGAGGAATGGGACAGTATTGAATCTATACTATATATTAAATCTTCTCGGGAGCCACCAGGTAGATCGGTGCGTCCGAAACTACCACGATGGAACGCCTGGTCACTGTAAACGACTATATCTCCTGTAAAAATAGAATTATGATTCAAAAAAACCAAATGGTCTTTGGAATGTCCAGGGGTGTGGAGAATCTCATACCAATCGTCGCCGATTAATATTTTTTGGCCATTGGTAAGTTGTGATGTTTGTAAAGGGTGATCTGCATAACAATGTAGATCGGGTTGAAAGGCATCCATGATGTCGGGTAAAGATCCAACATGGTCGGGATGTTGATGGGTTAAAATTATAGAATCTATTTTGGATGTATGGTGATAGATTTTTTCAAGAGTGTTGGGGTCAGAACCTACATCTACAAGAGTAGTCTTTTCTCCGAAAATCAAATATGCGTTGGAAGTGAAAATAGTGGATTCGTGTGTGAGGTTACAAACGTCCATTGGAGTCACATCGTATTGATTGAAGGGGCTTCTGGGTATCTATTAGTCCAAAGTATGGCTAGTATCATGATGAGAACTACGGCACCGGTGAAGACTATGGATTTTGTGGTAATCCAAACAATTGTTGAGCTAAACCACATAGATAGCATCATTAGATACCGTGCTTTTCGGGGGAATACCCGCTCAGTTTCCCAGTTGTGAAGAAAGGGTCCAAAGATTGAGTGGGTGTAGAGATAGTTGTGCCATTTTTCGGAACTTTTCCCAAAGGCCCAAGCTGCAATAATCAGGAACCCGGTGAACGGTATTCCAGGAGTTATGACTCCAACATATGCCATGAAGAGGGCGGCGAAACCAATTGCCATATATAAGTATTTTTTTGGATTGTTTGGATCAAATTCGATTGAGGGTTGTTTAACAGGGATAGAGTTCATAAACTGTCAGTACAACTAGTAAAGTATATGGAGGATATGAGGGGATCGAAAGTGATCTCATGTGAGCGTTGTCCCGCATTGGTTTCTTCACGGACTAGGATTGTTAATGGGGATGGAAAGATCAACGCGGAGATATTATTTATAGGAGAAGGCCCAGGTAGAGAAGAAGACATAAACGGAAAGCCATTCGTGGGGAGAAGTGGGCTTGTTCTTAATAGAAGCTTACAAGAAAATGGTATTTCAAGGGAGGATGTCAGAATCACCAATTGTGTTCGCTGTAGGCCCCCAAAAAACAGAAATCCATCCAAAAAAGAACTTTCTAATTGCAAGAACCATCTGTACACCGAAATTGCACTTGTGGATCCTAAATTGATTGTTGCGCTGGGACGAGTTCCATCTGAACATTTGCTTCAAAGGGAAGTACTAGTTACAAAAGAAGCGGGAGAAGTAGAACTAGTGAATATTGAAGGAGTGGATCGACCGATTCTGATTTGTATTCACCCGGCTGCGACTCTCTACAATCCAAACCAAAAAGTGATTTTTGAATCTGCAATCTCAAAGGCTGTGGAGTTGGTTGGATTAAAAATGAAAAGGGGGAAGTAGAACTAGGAGGGGCATGATTTCGGTGCATAATCCTTTTCTGGATTGTTAATCTAGTAGAGTAAGTGAGAGATAATCTATGACTAATGTAAAAATAGCAATAATAGATTATGGATTGGGCAATTTGAGGAGTGTTAAAAGGGGTTTTGAGCGTTCAGGGGGGGATGTGATTGTAACATCGGATATAGATATTATATCTCACGCGGATGGTGTAGTATTGCCAGGAGTGGGAGCGTTTTCAGAGGGTATGGAAAATGCAGAACCACTCAAAAAAAGCATTATTGAAATTGGAAAAAGTGGGATTCCTATGTTTGGTATTTGTTTAGGAATGCAAATGTTACTAACAGAATCGGAAGAGGCAGAATGTGTAGGACAAGGGGATGTGCAGGGGTTGGATCTAATTCCAGGTAAAAATATAAGAATTAGAAATAAAAAAGTACCGCACATGGGGTGGAATGAATTGAATATTGTACAAGATCATCCTATTGTAAAAGGTGTGGACGGATTGCACGCTTATTTCGTGCACTCATATCATGCAGTTCCAGAAGATAGTTCAGCGGTGGTTTCAACTACAGAATACGGGGGGAAATTTGCTAGTATGATTGCTAGAGAAAATATTTTTGGGACACAATTTCACCCGGAGAAATCTGGAGAAACTGGTTTAAAAATTCTTCATAATTTTATTGAAGTTTGCCAGAGTGTATAATTCTGAAAGGATTTTAAGAGGAATCTTCAGGGGTAAGAATACTGAGGATGATGATTAAAAATATAAATAAAAAAGAAAGCAATCCAGGTACGAATACTAGTGGCTCTGTTAAATTTCCCCCGGTGCTCCTCATTATAGATAGAGACACGCCAATACCAACGGGGATTGATAGAAATAGGGACCAAAAAATTTCAGATGGTTTTGTTTTTTGAAAAAATTTCATAATAAATCTCGGACTTCGGAATACCACATGTCATGGTAATCTATGCTTCCAGTTCTTTCTGCTATATCTACTGCCAATAAATGCCAGCATTTCTTATTCGTGTCGCTTTTGATATTGTATTCTGAACCTTTGCAAGTGCACATACCATCTTCCACGATATATTCATCATTATATCCGACGACTACGGTGAAATCTCGATACTGTTTGACCCGGTCTTCTTGAATAGCTTCGAGTGCCTTTTGTCCACGGATTCCGTTTTTTTGTAGTAGGGACTCTGTGTACAAATTTTCGGGTTCAGGTGACGAGGTTTTGCTTTTTCGACTGGGTGGCGACACAAAGTGTAGTTAGTGCTCCAGGGTAATAAAAATAAATAAATTGGCAACTTTTCTGGACAGATGGTGGTGAGTGAATATAAGCGATGGATTTTCAGGGTTTGCCACAGACGTGGATATATGTATACAGTCTCAGAAGGAGGGATTGAAGCCATAGTTCCATCTGCATCGGTGTCTGGTAGAACTAAAGATGTGTTTTTTAATCCAAATATGGAGCTAAATAGGGATATAACAGTAGCAGCGTTGCGAGCATACAGAGTAGATGGAGTTGATACATATTTAGATGCAAATGCTGCGACTGGGATAAGAGGAGTGAGGGCTGCTGCAGATGGTTGGAAAGTAACATTAGTAGATATCGATGAAGGGGCTATCGAGTTGTGCAAATCTAATTTGGCTATGAATGGATTATCAGGAGAAGTGTATCAAAATGATGTCAATATCGTACTTCGTCTTAATAGATATGACGTGGTGGACATAGATCCATTTGGAAGCCCGATTTCTTTTTTAGATAGTGCATTTCGAGGGGCTAAGCGTTTGATTTGTGTGACTGCGACCGACACCGCACCTCTTTGTGGCGCACATTTCCAGGCGGGTGTTCGCCGATACAGTTCCATTCCTCGGAAAACAGAGTACCATGCAGAGGTAGGAATTAGAGTTCTTCTTTCTTTGATGGCACGAATGGCTGCGCGATATGATATCGGAATTAATCCCATATTATGCCATGCTACTCGTCATTATTATAGAGTGTATGTAGAAATAGAAAGGAGAGTATCAAGAGCAAATGAATCGTTGGATGAAATAGGGTACTTGCATCACTGTACCTCTTGTTTGCATCGTGATACTCAAAATGGTTTGATTTCATTTCCACCTTCTATTTGTCCTTCGTGTGGTAGTACAAAAATGACAACTTCTGGTCCAATTTGGTTGGGAAATACAGCCAGCAAAAATTTTGTAAGTAGTGTTGAGGAAAACCTAACAGAAGAGATGGGTATGGCCCATGGGGCACAAAAAATATTTTCAAGATTATTAGAAGAACTAGAAATTCCTACACACTATGACCAGCACAAATTATGTCGATTGTGGAAGCGCCCTGCGCCATCCATGGAAATATTTATGCAATGTTTATCAGATGTGGGTTTTGAGGTTTCAAGAACCCACTATGGAGGAACTACATTGAAAACAAATGCTACAGTTTCTGAGATATATGAGGCTACAGAGAACTAATTAATTTAGAAAGTACGTAGATATCTGTCATGTTCCCACTCGGAAACAGAAACCAAATAATCTGCATATTCTGCACGTTTGGTGGTGAGATATGCTTCGGTTATGTGAGGCCCAAGTGCATTGCAAATAACATCGTCTGCTTCGAGGGCATCTATAGCGTCTCCTAGATTGCTTGGAAGAGTTTTGATACCATATTCTTCTTGTTTTTTGGCATCGAAATCGTAGATATTTTCACGGACTGGTTCGGGTGCTTCTAGTTCTCGATTGATACCATCCAATCCTGCCTCTAGCATTGTGGCTATAGCCAAATATGGATTGGCAGATGGGTCGGGAGATCTAAGTTCCACGCGGGTCCCTGCGGCAGTTCTCGAAGCTGGTTTTCTGATCAATGCAGATCGGTTGACATCACTCCAAGCTATATAGACTGGGGCTTCATATCCCGGGACGAGACGTTTGTAAGAATTAACTATAGGGTTGCAAATTGCAGTTAGAGCTGGTGCGTGTTCTAGCAAACCCGCGAGGAAGTGTTTAGCCACATCAGAAAGGCCAAATTCTCCATCTTTATCAAAGAAAGCATTCGTTCCGCCTTCAAAGAGAGACATATGAGTATGCATTCCGGATCCGTTTATACCAGAGATGGGTTTTGGCATGAAAGTGGCATATACACCGTATTGGTGTGCAACAGCTCTTACTGCGGCTTTGAATGTTACAACGTTGTCTGCTGTCTTGAGAGCTGGAGCATATTTCCAATCAATCTCATGCTGGCCTTCTGCAACTTCGTGATGACTTGCTTCTATTTCAAACCCAAGTTTTTGTAGAGTATAGACCATATCCCTGCGAATTGAAGGACCTAGGTCGGCAGGAGTTATATCAAAATAACCTCCTACATCGTGTGTGTCTAAAGAAGGATTTCCTTCGTTTGTTTTTAGAAGGAAAAATTCAGGCTCAATTCCAACGTTTAGATCAAATCCCAGTTTCTTTGCTTTTTCAAGAGAGTTTTGAAGAGCAGTTCGGGGATCTCCTTCGAATGGTGTGTTGTCTATTCGACGTACATCAGAAATGACTCTAGCGGCACCTCTACCATTCTCATCTTTTCTCCAGGGAAGTTCTTCGTAGGTTGAAGAGTCAGGGACGAGGCGCATATCAGACTCTTGTATCCGGGTGAAGCCTTCTATAGAAGAACCATCAAAATAGATACCTTCTGTGAATGCTTTTTCTGCTTGATTAGCAGGAATTGCTATATTTTTTACTACACCGAGTATATCGACGAATTGTAGTCGCAAGAAATCGATGTTATTTTTTTGAATACTATCTAGAATTTTTTGTTCCGACGGGCCGATTTTAGCCAGTTCGGAATCAGAATGTCCATTTGTCATTTTAATCTGTGATTATTATAGTGTATGTAACATAATAAAATTTTATGATTTGCGCACGGGTGATATTTTAAGATAAAAATAACCATTCGGTGCATTTTAATAAGAATAATCTGTATATTTAGGTGATGACGTATGAAAATCTTGATTCAAAGTTAATAAATGAGCTACTTGAGGATGGGAGAGCTAGTTTTAGAACTTTGTCAGAAAGAGTGGGTGTTTCAGTGGCAACCATTTCGAGGCACCTATCTGGATTGGAAGAAAGAGGAGTAATCACAGGATATGCTCCAACAATCAAATATGAAAAGCTCGGATATGGGCTCACAGCGATAATTCAGCTGAAAGTTGAGGGGGCTCAAATTCCAGATATTACTACTAAATTGTCTAAGTACGAACAAATGATATCGATCTATGAAGTCACAGGGGATTATGACTTAATTGTTATTGCAAAGTTCGAAGACACGGCTGGAATGAATAAACAAATAAAAGCTATTCTTATCGACCCGATAATAAAGGGTTCAAACACTAGTGTTGTGTTGAATGAGGTGGAAGAA
>JAKURE010000028.1 GCA_022450005.1 Halobacteriales archaeon | reverse complement strand
AACCAATAGGGGTCTTCATCGGATTATCTCTTTTTGTCATTTATGGAACTGCTCGATTACTTTACCCTATATTCAACCCTAGCGCTCCTGGGATTGAATATGGATCTTTACTTTCACCCTTTTTCTCCCCCCTTCTCTTCTCCGTTTCTTCTGAAAGTCATCATGCTTTATTTGGGATGTTTCCCACCTTTTGGCCAGAACTCTTGCGATCTCCAGCCATCTTAATACTATGGGCACCTCTCGGATTGAGACTCACGTGTTATTACTACCGAAAAGCATACTATAGAGCTTTTTTAAGTGACCCTCCTGCATGTGCAGTCTCAGAGGGCAGGCGATACAAATACGCAGGGGAAACTAGAGTATTTTTGTTCCAAAATTTACACAGATATTTCGTTTACCTGGGTATAATATTTATTTTCGTTCTCACTTTTGATGCAATTCGTGCCCTCTTTTGGCATGCCCCTCCTGGTGCTCCATTCTGGGCAGGCGATGTCGAGTTACACGTTGGAACTTTGATACTTGGACTCAACGCTTTGCTCCTATCTGGCTATACATTCGGATGCCATAGCCTTCGCTACCTCGTCGGTGGAAATTCGAGATGTTTCTCTTGCGTCTCCAACCCTGAGAATAAAGGAAAAGATCCTACAATTTCAAAGCGTTATACCCTTTGGAGATTCGTTTCTTCACTTAATGTCAATCACTCCACTTGGGCATGGTTCAGTCTCTTCATGGTGGCTTTCACCGATTTCTATGTTTGGATGGTTTCCATTGGAGTCTGGCCTGATATAATCCTCTTAAAATTATAATTAATTCAACTCATGACACTACAAATCCACGAACACGATGTAATTATAGTGGGTGCGGGTGGAGCTGGACTTTCCGCTGCAATTTCTGCAGCAGAACAAGGAGCAGACGTCGGAGTAGTTTGCAAGTCCCTTCTAGGAAAGGCACACACAGTTATGGCAGAAGGGGGGATAGCAGCTTCATTGGGAAATATGGCCCCAGACGACGATTGGAGATCTCATTTCCTCGACACAATGAAAGGTGGTTGGGGGCTAAATGATCCCAAAATGGCGGAAATTCACGCCCTTGAATCTCCAGAGCGCGTCTTGGATCTAGAACGATGGGGTGCTGTTTTCGATCGAACTACCGATGGAAAAATCAGCCAGCGCAATTTCGGTGGACATAGATATACTCGTTTGGCCCACGTAGGGGACCGAACCGGACTCGAACTGATTCGGACCTTGCAAGACAAAGCAGTTTCATTGGGAATTCAGGTTTATATGGAATACACGATAACTGAAATCCTAAAAGATTCCACTGGTAAGAAAATGGCAGGGGCATTTGGATACTGGAGAGTAACTGGACTCCCTGTTTTATTCCGAGCAAAGAAAATTATTTTGGCCACTGGTGGATCTGGAATGGCCTATCATGTAAATTCTAGTTCTTGGGAATACACCGGAGATGGCCCTGCCATGGCACTTAGAGTGGGGGCAGAGTTAGTAGATATGGCGTTTGTTCAGTTCCATCCCACGGGCATGGTCTGGCCCCTAAGTGTGAAAGGCACCCTCGTCACCGAAGGTGTTCGCGGGGAAGGAGGTGTGTTAAAAAATTCAGATGGCGAACGATTCATGTTTAATTATATACCTGATGCATATGTAGGTTCTATAGCCGATACTGAGGAAGAAGCAAATCGATGGGCAGATGGAGATTCTTCCGCTAGGCCCCCTCCTGAATTACTCACTAGAGATGTAGTTGCCAGAGCGATCCTCAATGAGGCATCCGAAGGAAGGGGAAGTGAGCACGGGGGTGCGTATCTCGATATAGCTAGCCAACGTCCCACTGAATTCATTCTACAAAAATTACCTGCAATGTATCATCAATTTAAGGAACTTGCTGGTATTGATATAACAAAAGAACCTATGGAAGTTGCCCCCACTTGCCATTATATGATGGGTGGAATTCGCGTCGATCCCGAAACCCAAGAAACATGCGTCTCTGGTCTATATGCGTCAGGAGAAGCGGCGGGCGGATTGCATGGAGCAAATCGACTCGGCGGAAATTCTTTGAGTGACTTGCTGGTGTTTGGGAACCGGGCCGGAATCCACGCAGGGCAATCTGCACAAAAGATGAAAACTTTCCCAAAAATACCTGAAGACAACATAGAATCTGCCATTGATCACCTGAGCTTCCCATTCAAAAACAAATCTTCAGGTGAACACCCATTCCGTCTCCGAGACGAACTCCAAACTATAATGGAGGAATACGTTGGAATAAAGCGAGATGAAGAAGGGCTAGAAAAAGGAATAAAAGAATTTCAACAACTTAGGTCTAGGGACTCCAATTTATTCGCAACTGGATCGCAATCGTACAACGCAGGATGGCAAACTTGCTTTGATCTAATCAACTTAATTGATGTTAGTCTAGCAATAGCGTACTCGGCTCTAGAACGTAAAGAAAGTCGGGGAGCACATACTCGAATAGATTTCCCAACCCCTAGTGATCCTCTAGGAAAAGTTAAATTCATAATATCTCTCTCCTCTGGCAAGTTTAACATTTCTAGTGTTTCCATACCCACTCCTAGAAAAGAATTATTAGCAATGATAAAAAAAGACCAAACAAAACAAAAATCAAGTGGTAAGAAATGAGTGCAGAAATTAATACATCAAGTCCTCCTAGTTCCGCCCCCCCGACCTACCCTATCAACTATACTTTCAAAATTTTCAGAGGGAATGATAAAACCGGTGAATTCGTTGATTACGAAGTCCCCATTGATGAAGGAATGGTGGTTTTAGATGCCATCCTTTCCATACAAGAAAATCAAGACACAGAACTCGCGGTTCGATGGAATTGCAAATCTGGTCGATGTGGGTCGTGTGGAATGGAAGTTAATGGAATGCCAAAGTTAGCTTGCATGACTCGTTTATCCGATTTTGATCCTAAAATTCCAATCACCGTGACTCCCATGAAGACATTTCCCATTCTCAAGGATTTGGTATCCGATGTCTCCTGGAATTATGAAGTAAACAAAACAATACAGCCATTCTCCCCGGATGAAGACTCTGATTTTATCTATCAGCAAGAAGACATAGAACGTTCCAGAGAATTCAGAAAATGTATTGAATGTTTCCTTTGCCAAGATGTTTGCCACGTTCTACGCGAACATGATAAAAAAGATAGCTTTGGTGGCCCCCGATTTTTCGTCCGGTCTGCTGCACTCCATTTCCATCCCGAAGATACTGCCGATAGGAGCGAGTGGTTAAAAGAAGGTCAAGGTGGAATTGGCCATTGCAATATCACTCGATGTTGTACCGACGTTTGCCCTGAACATATCAGCATCACTGATAACGCAATTATTCCCCAAAAAGAATACGTTGTGGATAATTACTATAGTATCCTCGGATGGATTAAAAAACAGTTCAACAAATAGAGTCTTTTTTCATCACTTCCAAAAGCCTAAGCCCTCTCGTGTACAGGTTTAGCTTAGAATGTTATCTGATATGCTTACCCCTTCTCTTGAAACATTCATTTTGATTTTCGTCACTGTCGATCCTCTAGGTCTTATTCCAGTTTTCGCAAGCGTAACTTCTGGACTTGGAATGTCCAAGAAAGACCTCAGGTCCATCTGCATTCGAGCCACTTTGATATCTCTGGTCACGCTTATTATTTTTTGGATGTTTGGGGCAATTATCTTAAGTGCATTCGGAATTGGAATGAATTCTTTCCGAATTATCGGTGGACTCTTTTTGATAGCAATTGCATACAAGATGATATTTGGAAAAATGCAAGAACAGAGGGAACAAAATCTAGATGCAGCTATCAACGACGAATTTCTCTCTTCCATAGCCACTTTCCCCCTTGCAATTCCTATGATTGCAGGTCCTGCAACTATCACTCTGACTATATTTCTAGCCGACAAGGCAAGCGTCACTTCACAGCCACAATTAATCGCATTTCTCCCAATAGTCGCAGTGATTTTACTTGCTGCACTTTCAATGTGGATCGCAAGCGAATTGACCTCTAAAATAAGTCCAAATATTCTTATTATCCACCAAAAAATATTTGGGCTACTACTCGGTGCCATCGCGATAGAATTTGTCATAGAGGGATTGAAAGCAACATTTCCAATCCTCGTGTGACTCTCCACCTATCTCTTTTTCAAAACTTGTCACTTTATAACGATTAAATTCTTACTATTACTATGGATCTTGGAATTCATGGGAACACTGCACTCGTTACTGCTAGCTCAAGTGGAATGGGACTAGGGTGCGCACGTTCCCTTTCATTAGAAGGTGCAAATGTAGTTATCTGTGGTAGAGATTCTGACCGTCTAACCCGCGCAAAAGAATCCCTCGAAGCTGAAGCAAAAGGAGATATACTGGCAATCCAAACGGATTTAACTAAACCCGAGGATGTCCAATATTTACTTGATCAAATTACCAAAAAATTTGGACAACTTGACCATATTGTCACTTCTGCAGGACAACCCGTAGATGGGCCATTTAATAATCTCAGTGTAGACAACTGGTACGACGCATATGATACTTTCACGATGAATGTTGTAAGGATACTACACGCCGCCCACCCTCTATTATCTAATAGCGATGTGGGCTCTGTTGTTTTAATCACCGCAACCGCTGTAAAAGAAACCAATCCCAATATGACTATGTCTAGTTCGGTTAGAAAATCCCTCATTGGCGTTATGAAAGTTCTTTCCTTTGAGTGGGCACCCATACGGGTAAATGCAATTTTACCTGGGTCTCATGATACACCTTTGATGATCCGGCATGCACAAGATACAGTCGACTCTGGAAAATATACTTCTCTCTCAGAAGCTCTTATAGGCTGGGCAGACAATCCCTTAAACCGAATGGGAACGCCCGAAGAAATAGGAGATGTAGCTGCCTTTTTATCGAGTCCCCGGGCCGGATATGTTACTGGAGCGGCAATTCCTGTTGATGGCGGTCGAATGCGCTGCGCCTAATCGAAACTCTCAATTTTTTGACAGCCATTCATTCCTATATGTCCTCCAAAGTAAGATATCTCCTCCAGGGTTCTACCCCTCTAGTTACTATTGAGTCAAATATTATCCCCCAACGCGATCAGTGGATCCGAATCCACGGAGATCTGTATCAGGTATATCATATCTTCTACGACCTAGATGCTGAATCAAAACCACTCACAAATGTGTTTGTTTGGCAACCAGACAAACCTGACGCAGATTATCACCTACATAAAATGCTAACCCAAACTCTGAATTCACAACGAGAAGCAGTAATGGGGTATGATTTTACTGAAAAAACCGACGAGAAACACATTGAAATTAGGACATTTGGGCCTTAACCAATCGCATACTTCCAAAAGCGATTATGGTAAGAGTTTACTTTTAGTGAGTCAGAATTCATTTGAAATATATTATGAGAATAGAAGGATCTTGGCCCGCAATTGTTACTCCTTATGATAACAATGGTGCCGTAAACCTCGACGCGTTCAATCAGTTAATTGATTTCCACATTAAACATGGCTCTAGCGGATTATTAGTAATGGGATCTACTGGAGAATCAACCCAACTTTCCCTTCCCGAACGAAGGGATATCATTTCACATGTAGCCGATTATTCCCGGGGAAAAATACCTATTCTTTTTGGATGTACTTGTTCTACACTTTCCGATACAATTTCTCTTGCAACTCACGCTGAAGGTGCAGGTGCATTCGGGATCGTTTTAATTGTCCCACCCTATATAAAACCACCCCAAGAAGCCGTTTTTGATTTTTTCAAACAAGTCGCAGAAAGTGTAAACTTACCAATTGCAATCTATAATAACCCAACTAGAGTCGGTGTAAATATTTCTCCCGAACTCATGGTCAATCTATCAAAGATAGAAAATATAATCGCAGACAAAGAAGCAATTCCAGACGTTTCCCAACTCCAAGAAATACAAAATAACACCGCAGACGATTTCTCAATTCTGTGTTGTGACTATCCTGGGTATTCTCTCATCCTGCCAACACTCGCTCTCGGGGGTGCAGGGACTGCAAATGTAGCTGGAAATATAATTCCCGAAGAGATGGAACAACTATCCCGACCGTGGGTTAGCCAAGACGATGCCATCCAAGCCAAAGAATTATATTTCGAACTTTTACCTCTCTTAAAATTATTATACAGTGTTAGCAATCCAGTCCCAGTCAAGGCCGCTGTAAACCTTTTGGGATTCAAAGTTGGAAATCCAAGGCCTCCTCTTCCCACTTTTTCTGGTGCTAAATTAACTGAGTTAACCAATTTACTCAAAAATACCGGTTATTTGGATAAATATTCCCAATAACTCCCATTCCCACTTCAACTTTTACAAAAATATCGCCGATTAAAAACAAATCATATAAATATGTAGAATGCAGAATAACTTTAAGGTAAAATATGTCTAACAATTATATTCACCCCGAAACTTTGGGCCTCCACGGGGGTTCATATCGATCCGACTCTTCGACCAACTCTGTCGCAGTTCCTATCTACCAAACAACTGCATATGAGTTCAACGACACAGAACACGCTGCGAATTTATTCGCACTATCCGAACCTGGAAACATATATACTAGGATTATGAATCCAACTAACGCAGTTCTTGAGGAACGCGTTGCTGCACTTGAAGGTGGTGTCGCAGCTTTAGCTGTTGCTTCTGGACAAGCGGCAACAACACTTTCCATCCTCAATGTGGCACAAGCTGGGGATAATATAGTTTCTTCTACAGATCTCTATGGTGGTACTTGGAATTTATTCAATAATAGTCTTAGAAATATAGGTATTGATGTGAGATTCGCAGACCCCGCAGATCCTGAAAATTTCCGTGAACTCACAGATGAGAAAACAAGAGCATATTATGCAGAAGCATTACCAAATCCCAAACTAACTCCATTTCCCATAGAGGAAGTTGCCAATATAGGCCGTGAATTCAACGTACCTTTGATCGTTGATAATACTTCTTCTCCTATAACTTGCAGGCCATTGGACCACGGTGCAGCAGTTGTAGTGCATTCCTTGACCAAGTGGATAGGTGGCCATGGAAACTCAATCGGTGGAATTGTAGTAGATGGTGGAAACTTCGACTGGGGAAAAATCCCTGAAAGGCAGCCTCTATTTAACACCCCATCTGGTAGTTACCATGGAGCTGTTTTTTCCGCATTCGGCGAAGTTGCTTATATCAGTAGAGCTAGGGTAATCGGACTCAGGGATTTCGGAGCCGCATTATCCCCTTTCAATGCTTATAATTTCATTCAAGGATTGGAAACACTCTCCCTACGATTACGTGCCCATTTCTCCAACGCAGAGAAAGTTGCAGATTTCTTGAACAACCATCCTAAAATTACCACTGTAACTTATCCAACTTTACACGAAGATAAAGAAGTAACCCAACGGGCTAAAAAATATTTAACACAGGGCTTCGGATCTCTAATAGGATTCGAATTAGAAGGTGGAAAAGAAGCGGGTCAAAAATTTATAGATGCACTCGATCTCTTCTACCTCGTTGCCAATATCGGCGATGCAAGAAGTCTTGCTATTCACCCTGCCACAACAACCCACCAACAGTTGTCTGACGAAGATCAATTACGCGCAGGTGTAACTCCCGGATACATCCGACTTTCAATTGGAATAGAACACATAGACGACATCCTCGCCGATCTAGAACAAGCTTTAGAAAAAATCTAATCAATCCACACAATTTTCCCTTCGTTTAAACAAAACCATATTCGATACAATTATATTTAAGAGGATAAAAGGAGCAGGACGGTGAAATCAGATCCCAGTAGACGATTACACGATGAGAATCCTGAAGAATTTCTTAGGATGATATTTACAAATATCAAACAAAACAATTCTGGATCACTAGACGAATCTCACATTGAAACAATCGCAAATCAATTAGCTTCCTATTCTGGGATCAATTTGTATAGGACGATGAATGAACATTCAGAATATGTTGAGAAACAGATTGGAAACTCAGTTACATTCAGTCCAGAACGCATTGCAGAATTAGACCAAGGAGCCTGCCTACTTAACTGGGCAGAATAATACCCTTTCTTACCAAAACTCTAAAATCAGTAAACCCCCGTCTGATATCGCTGCTTCCTATGGACTTGCCGGGATTTGAACCCGGGGCCTCTCGATTGCGAACCGAGCATTCTGCGACTGAACTACAAGCCCTATTCAGGGTACAATAAGTGGTGGTATATGAGAGTTACGAGTGTCTCAATTATGACTTTCACAAATTAGACAAAAACACGATGTACTGTTATCCTCCAGTAAGGACTATTTCAATACTGACATCTTTTGGAACTTGAATGCGCATTAACTGACGTAATGCACGCTCATCTGCATCAAGATCTATTAATCTTTTGTGCACGCGCATCTCCCAATGCTCCCATGTTGCAGTTCCTTCACCATCCGGAGATTTCCTACAAGGAACTTCCAGCTTTCTAGTAGGAAGTGGTATGGGGCCACTCAAATTCACTCCAGTTTTTTCGGCAATAGAACAAACATCAGAACAAATTGCGTCGAGATCCGTAGGGCTAGTTCCTGCTAAACGTATGCGCGCCTGTTGCATTTATGCCTCTTCTATTTCCAAAACTTTACCAGCTGCAATTGTTGATCCCATGTCCCGTATCGCAAAAGCACCTAGTTCTGGTATTTCACTTGCCACCTCGATTACGACTGGTTTCTGTGGTCTCACCCAAACAACAGCTGCATCCCCTGCCTTGATGAAATCAAGATCCTTTCCCTGGGTATCTTGGATTTGCTCGAACGTACATGCCACTTGAGATGTGTGTGCATGGAAAACGGGGGTATATCCCACTGTTATGACACTGGGGTGTTGCATAACTATGATTTGAGCTTTGAATCTTTTTGCAACCTTTGGAGGATTATCTGCAGGACCAAGAACGTCCCCTCGACGTACATCTTCCTTACCGACACCTCTTACATTAAACCCAACATTGGCTCCTGCCGATGCTTCTGGAACTTCTTGGTGGTGCATTTCTATAGACTTCAATTCACCAGATGCCCCCGAAGGTTGGAATACAACTTTCATCCCCGGTTTCATGGTTCCTGTTTCTACACGTCCTACTGGAACTGTACCAATGCCAGAGATTGTATATACATCTTGTATGGGGAGTCTCAATGGCGCATCAGTTGCATCTTTTGGAACTGGAAGGTCGTTGATAGACTCAAGAATAGTGGGACCTGTGTACCATGGAGTATTGCTAGAATTCTCTTTGATATTATCTCCTTCAAAAGCAGAAGCGGGGATGAAAAGATTATCCTTGAACCCCACCGATCCAAGTAGCGTTGTTACTTCTTCTTTAACTGCATTGAATTTGCCCTCATCGTAATTCTCTTTGTCCATTTTGTTTATGACTATAATGAGCTCTGCAATACCAAGAGTCCGGGCTAAGAAGACATGCTCTTGAGTCTGAGGTGCAATCCCGTCATCAACAGCTACAACAAGAATTGCACTGTCAGCTTGACTTGCTCCTGTAATCATATTTTTAACAAAATCCCGGTGACCTGGACAGTCTACAATTGTGAAATAATGATTATCTGTATGGAAATCTTGATGGGCAATATCAATTGTCACACCCCGTTCCCGTTCTTCTTTTAGGTTGTCCATAACATATGCGAATTCAAATCCGCCCTTTCCTAATTCTTCTGCTTCTTTCTTATACTGATCAATCACGTGTTGTTCCACTGCCCCTGTTTCGTAGAGGAGTCTCCCCACGAGAGTGCTCTTCCCGTGGTCCACATGACCTATCACAGCCAAATTTTGATGTGGTTTGTCACTCATGGTAACTTCTGAGGTCGATTGACAGAGTGCGGCTAAAACGATTTCGATACTGTTTGGGGCCAAAATCGCCCACGTATTGCGGTTTTCGTGTTAGACATAGTCACACTATTAGACGCTGAATATCCAAGAATATCGCAGAGGCAGTTGGACCGCCACCCGCACCCGCACCTGCGAGGTTTAGAACCCCCCCGTGTTCTGTGGTAACTTGAACTATGTTTTGAGTACCTTCGACAGCCAAGTCCCCTGTTTTTGGGACTAACATGGGGGCCACATTCACTCCCTCTCTCGTGGCTTCTCCTATCAATCGTATTGTCAAGCCAGATTTGTCTGCTAGATTGAGCGCGTAATTGGATATATGTTGGATTCCCTCCACATTCGCATCTGACAAACAGAAACCACCTCCTGATAAGACATTGGATAATATCACACACTTAAGTGCAGTATCAATCCCGCCCACATCGAATGTAGGGTCTGCTTCTGCCACACCTAGCTCCTGCGCTTCTGATAGAACATGACTGTAACTCAAATTTTTCGCAGCCATTCGAGTAAGAATGAAGTTAGAGGTACCATTTAGAATCCCCCTTACCGAAGTGATGTTTCTAGGGCCTACATCCTCAATTGTGGAGAGTATTGGTATTGAACCACCCACCGTAGCTTCGAACCGCAGAGTGCCTTTACTTCCATCAGCAATAGATTGGAGCTCCTCAAATCTCTCCGCAACAGGACCCTTGTTTGCCAAAACAACATGCCGATCCGATTCCAACGCCGCTTTAATATTAGAAAACGCTGGTTCTGCAGATTCAAGGGTGGTTGGAGTCGCCTCGATTAGAACTTCATAATCAGAATTAAATATATCTTCCAAAGAAGCATCTCCCAACGGCATTCGATTCGACTTTTGCTCTAATACATCATCGACCTTTACTCCTTTTGGATCTACAATGGCACTCTTAGAATCTGCCAGTGCAACCACCGAGTGGCCGTATTCTCTTGATAGTTGCGCCACCGCCTTTCCTACACTTCCGACACCCAATACTGCGAGTTTCATTGGGAAACCTCGTGATCCGTGGTTGTCATGAAATGAAGATCATATTTCGATACAATTGATTTCACAGAATCAACCGCTTGTAGCTGATTTCCCTCTTTAATCGCCAGACGAAGGATAGAACTAGCTTCTGCCGGAGATTCACTAGAACGATTCACCGAAGATTCAATAACTGCAACAGAACCCGATGCATCAATCGACGCAATCACACTGGACAAATCATTAGCAATTGCATCTCCAATCAAGAGAACAACCAGTTCTCCTCGATATAGTTCTTCTCCAGATTGCGTAACCTGGATATCTAGGTCTACATATGAGGATAATATAGATTCAAACTGCTCCTGAGAACACTCAAGATCTATTTCCACAGGAATCTTCCCCCGAGGAGTAATATCACCACGCTCATGGAATATCGATAACAGATTTCCCCCACTTGATGCTATTGGCTCAAGCACACGGAGGAGCTCTCCTGGCCGATCTGCCAATTCAAGTCGGACCACATAAGCCCTAGGACTATTTCGAAGTTTATTGCCCATTAGTCAGTTGATTAAAACTCGGTTGGATTAAATACTTGACTAATTCGTAATTGATAGGCAAAATAGCGTATCAACATCTCGTTTACAACTCTTGTTAGAAATAATTGACCCCTGCGGGAAGTTCAACTTTGAGCCCCTTTCTTTTACGTATGCTGAGGATCGTTTCAGTTTGCAGATTATCGGCAAACGGTTCAAACCCGGCATTCTCAGTGTTCCACGCCGCACGTCCCTCTGTAGCAGATCGAATATCCGAAGAGAATCCTAACATTTCAAAGACAGGAGCAACACCCTCTACAATCATGCGATTACCTTCTTGGTACATGTCATCAATTCTCCCCCGG
>JAKURE010000027.1 GCA_022450005.1 Halobacteriales archaeon | reverse complement strand
AGGTCCACTAATATTATAGATATGCCCATAACAACTAGTGTAGTACCCCGATCTTTTTGAACTTTTTCACGCAATATGTTATAATACTTTATCATCCCTATGCTATGTACGCACATAGGCGCGACACATAATAAATCCCTGTAAACATAAAATTGATACAGAAAAGCCTTTCAATGATCCTATCTCATTCTCCTACATCTATGATTGAGACCCTTGACGATCTAGATCCCAAAGGGAAGCTCATAGGAATTCGTGTTGATATCAATAGTCCTCTTATAGATGGTGATTTATCAGACGATACCCGGCTAAGATCGCATCTCGAAACACTTTCTGAACTAGTATCTGCAGGAGCACGAATTATATTGATGGCACATCAAGGTCGCCCAGGTGAAGATTCATGCATCTCCCTGAAACCCCATGCCCTCCGATTAGCTGACATACTCGACACCCCTGTTCATCATGTCGAAACCACCCATTCGAAAAAAGCTTTGGATGAAATCAAACAGCTCCCTCCTGGAGAAATTTTAGTCTTAGAAAACACCCGTTTTTGCCCAGAAGAATATATAGAAATGAAACCAAAAGATGCTGCAAAAACAAAATTTGTCTCAGTCCTTGCACCCCATTTCGATGCATATGTCAACGACGCATTTGGATCTGCTCACAGGTCCCACCCTTCTCTCGTAGGATTTCCCCATCTTTTACCCAGTTATGCTGGAAGACTACTAGAAAAAGAATTAAAAGTTCTTGGAACTATCCACGAATTACCCAAGCCCCGGGTATATTTTTTAGCAGGTAAAAAAACCATTGACTCTCTTGCCGTAGCAGAGTCAGTTCTCAAACATAATATTGCAGACGAAGTCCTTGCAGCTGGTCTTTTTGGAAACTTTCTTCTACATTGCAACGGAGTCAATTTAGGCGCACCTAGCATGGATATACTACGTACAAATGGTATCTTGGACTATCTCGATCAAGGAAAATCACTCCTTGCTAATTACGGAGATCACATCAAATTACCAATCGACGTCGCCATCGATTCAAACGGACGCCAAGAAGTACTAGTCTCTGATCTCCCCGCCGAAGGTCCTATATTTGATATAGGTTCTCAAACCATCGCTAGATTCAGCTCTTCCCTGGAATCTGCATCAACAACGATTTTAAATGGACCTGCAGGATTAGCAGAAGTTTCTCACTTTTCTCAAGGAACCATTCACATCTACGATGCAGCTACTCAATCCGACACTAGCATCGTAGGAGGCGGAGACACCATCGCACTTCTTGATCAGTTTGGGATTAGGAACTTTTCCCATATAAGTACAGGAGGAGGTGCCGCAATGCGACTATTAAGTGGCGATTCCCTCCCTGCAGTGGCCGCATTGGCTCTTAGAAACTCTTAAATCTCATTCAGAGGATAAAACTAATTTGTGCTTCAGTAACTCAGTAGGCCAGAGTGCTGGTTTTGTAAACCAGATGTCGGGGGTTCGATTCCCTCCTGAAGCTTAATGCAGCAAGACATCAGCGACACGATACGCCAAAGACTCTCGAACCATCTCCCCCGTAGAGAAGTCACCAATGGATTCTCTCAAGAAGAACTAGAACAATTTCTACTTGGACACTTCCGAGCTATACAAAAATGCCTCGTAGAGCGAAAAAAAACCCCTGTTGAGGATAAAATAAGCCAAGGTATACTAGATAATTTGCCCGCGGAAGAAATAATAAAAAATCTATCACTCCAGGAAATGGAACATTTCCTTCAAGAAAACCGAGATATTCTAAAATTAATTTTACTGTAGATTCAACTTCATAGTTCGGACCGTGTTGATGGATGCAACAACAGCGTCACTGCTAATAATTCAAGTACAAACGTAATACTATATACATAAAAGAATGTGTCCATAGCGAAGTCCGTAGCCAATCCAAATTCTATCATTTTTAATATCCCTATTACCGTTAGGATCGGCAATGCATACTGTACCATTTGGCCTTTGGTCAATTTCCTTCTAGCAACTTCCAATTTGTAAACTCCAAATACAAAAAAGAGAATGATCACAGGTAATGGAGCTGTTTCCCCCCCTGCGAGGTGGCTTTGGGAAGTATATACAAACATGATCAAGAACCCAATTCCTGTAATTATTTGCAAATACATGGCATTCTTCACGGTGCATAATTCATCTATTAATGACATACTTCGATCACGTATGTCCCGTTTGGATATTAATCACTCGGAATGGCCAAATATTGCCGAAAACAAAAGAAAGTCGCATTTTTTAATATGTCCCCTCGCGTATAACCCCCTGATACGTGCCACTCCCTCTCCAAATCTTAGAATCACTTGAAATCCCATTGGATCTCCTTGTGGCTTTGTTTGTTGCTGGATTTATTTTATATTCTATTTTCCTTCCTCTTCGAAAAAAAAGAAGAAAAGAGAGGGCAGCTGCTAAAGAAAAATATAAAGAAGAGCAAAAGCTCGAGAGAATAGAGCGCTACAAATTACAGATTGAAGCCCGACAAAACCGCAAAAAAATCCGTAGACAACAACTCAAATCTCGACTGATTCCTTCATTTCTATCCCTTAAAAAACATAGGGGAACTTGGGATGAAGATGCTTTTGAAAAAACGAATCCGACACCCGAAAACCTAAAAAATGAATTATATTTTGAAAGGGCAAATCAACATTGTGAATGGTGCGAAGAATGGGTTGACACGCCCGAAATTCACCATATAGTACCTCGGTCAGAAGGGGGGAAAAATACCGCAGGGAATTTAATTGTCCTTTGTCCAAACTGCCACCGAAAAGCAGATCGCGGGGTGCTAAGTAGGTCCAAGCTAGAATATAAATTAAATCGCCAGCTCGGAAAATGAAGCACTATTTCTATGCAATCACAGTCAGTCCAGTTTGTGATAATACCGTGACTCTTTCAGTTTCTGTTCACCATCTTCATAAATTTTTTTAGCCCTCTCTATTTGATCTGGCCTTCCACACATCTCAATAATAGATGCTATTATGTCTCCTGTAACTGTCTGCGATTGTTCCTCGTATAAGTCCCAGAATATGTCTGAGTCTTTTACCAATTCTTGCTCCCAGTCTTCCCTATCCTCAAGATGAATCATTCTTTTTCCTGTCCAAGTCTAATTCTGTCCCAACCCCTTTCGTGCAAGTAATATAGGCCAGTTTTAGTAAAAACCTCCAAGGTTGCTATACTTGCAGCCCATGAAATAGTTCCTGTGATGAACAATGAAATGATAAATGTATCTGAAGTAGCTATAGTCCTCCAAGTCAGAGCTTTCAAAAGAGATCTAGTTCTGGAGGTTTTTGATACCCCCTCATCCCTCGACTTATATCGTTTTGGGTCTATTTTGATAAACATATATTTCAATATATAATGGGGTCATCGGTTAAATACCCTATCGTGTTTATCCCACATCGACCCCCTTGCCATAACTACCTCCTTTCATACCATCTCAAGGATTAATCCGTGGAGTGGAAATGAGTCGCACAGATGTATGACACGCGCCAAAAAAAACACAAACTGGTCACACACACGCACGCCACCGTCACACCCACGCCCGACACCGTCACACCCACGCATGACGGATATCTATGATGGGATAATTTTAAGCTGCTCTTCTAAAGGCAATTCTAAGAACTCCTCATGGAACTCCTCAAGGAATTCTTCCAAAGACACGCCAAAACTCTTGGAAAATGCTTCTTCAAACCCCATCTCTTCGACATCGTCATATAAACTCAGATACGCATCTTCACCATATTTATGAATCAATAATGCAGTGGCCCACGAACCCAAATCATACCCTACATTTTGCCTTTCCCCATACACTATGTCCTCCATCCTCTCCCCTGGGAGGAGTTCATTTTTAGCCCCAATCTTCCATTTCATTCGCTCTTCTAATGTAAACCATTCATCATACTCTTGATCACTTTCTTTCGGGTATGCACGAGAATATAGTAGTTGTCCCATATATTCTGCACCACCTTCCATCCACCAAACCGCCCCATTTCCTAGTATTCTCCTTCTTTCATCCCCATCTTTCGTCATGACATGTGCATGTTGGTACACATGAAAATATTCATGAAAAATAGTTATCTCATAGTCTGCGTGAGTCGGATAAGGATTCTTAGATGCTATTGTGATTATAAACAAAGATTCGTCAAAATGCTTTTCCCTTTCTGTACTTAGACCTGCACCACCATCTTTGGCATAGCTCACAATATTGTGGCCTCTTTCCATACAGTGTCTAAAACCCATATTTTCTCTAAGGTCTATGAAGAGACCATCTACATTTTCTTTCCTTTCATCCCCCATTGATCTCCGCTCCGACGCTAAAACACAATAATACTCGTCCAAATCTGCCGCTTCATTTTCACCAGTTCCTACAATCCACCATTGCATTGGCCCGTAATTTCCCCACTCGAATGCTGCCATTTCATGCCCCCTTGAAACTCTGTCTATGTGCCACTGTGGGACATCTGAGGATGCAACATATATTGGCTGGACACCTGGTGCATCTACGCCCCATTCCACCACCTTCGTACTAGGACTTAATTCAGATGATGTCGGAAAAACCCTATATTTCCCAATATCTACCTCTTCATTTTCACCCCCTGATAATTGGCTCGTATCTATCCCCTCCGATTGGCCCGTATCTACACACCCTGCCACCGAAATTACAATCATCAAACAAAAAAATATTTTTATATAACTTTGATTCACAATCTGCTTAGGGCATATTGTTATATAACCTCACCACGTAGGTGCTGTTGGATTCGGTAAACATCAGAAAACCGTGTAACTGTATCTGTAGACTATGGTCTTATAATATCAACATTCAAAACAAAGAACCGCAACAAAAACATAGGCGGTGTTAACCCGTCTACTCTGATTATTTCTACCCTTTTTAAAATCCCATCTTAAAATGAAATCATCAAACTAATTGCCATTATCATCATGATTCCATTTTCAATAAGGGTAAGCGATGTCATTGGAACTTTAATTTTCGAACCCATGCATGCACATTCAATTTCTTTTTTAGTAACTATGCTTTGTACGACACCAATTGTGCTGATACTAATAAGTACAATCAACGCCGCCGCAACATTGAGTACGAATATTTGTAAAATTAATGCAATTCCAATTAACATTTCCATAATCGGATATGCCTTTGCATATGCGCTGTTCCTCTTAGCAATCACGTCATATTTTTGAAACGATTTTGAGAACCCATCCCAATCCCACAGTTTGAGAGATGACAAACCTATTAGTACAATCCCCATAAAATAAGTCATAAATTGATTCTGGACCAAACAAAACGCTCCTCCAATTATTAAAATACTTACTAGTACTATCGCAGGAAGTTTCTCTCGATAAGCCGACTTCCCCAATTGATATTTTTCCTCTTCCTTTCCTTTATCTAAATCTTCGGGCATTACCGAGCAACAACTTGGGCCATCCTGGTTATTATGAGCAGCATCCATTTCCACGCAAATAACTCACCCCATTCCTCTTAATGCATGCCATTTTGATTATCAATAATGGTCCGTACGGGATTCGAACCCGTGTCGCCAGGTCGAAAACCTAGCAGGATTGGCCGGACTACCCTAACGGACCATAGTTTATTTTTGACATAGGGTATGTTAAAAATTCCTATCCTGTTTATCTCATTTCCCTTTAAATTCAGGGTCCCGTTTACTCATAAATGCTGACATCCCTTCTATTAGATCTTCAGTTCCTATCAGTCGACCTAGGCCCTCTCTCTCTACATCAAACCCTTTCTTAATATCATTCCTTCCTATTAACATGGCTTGTTTTATCATCCCTTGTGCCAAAGGCGGTCCTTCTGATATTTGCTTTGCCACCTCCTCCACACGTTCTTGTAACTGCTCATCATCCACAACCTCATTTATGAACCCATACTGATACAATACTTCTGCACGATAGTCCTTTTTACCTGTTAAGATAATTTCTTTTGCCCTTGCTTCTCCCATTATATACATGAGCCTTTGCGTCCCTCCCCATGCCGGAAGAATTCCTAGATTTCTTTCAGGCTGACCAAACACCGATAGGTTTGAAGAAATACGAAGATCACAAGCTGCAGCCAATTCCATGCCCCCTCCAAAACAGTATCCTTGTATGCCTGCAATTATGGGAAGTCTATGCTGTTCAAATTTCGAAAAAAGATCCTGGCCTTTTTTAGATAATTCTTGCGCTGCAAATTCATCGCTAAAACCCGACGCAAACGAAACAATATCTGCCCCTGCACAAAATGCCTTTTCACCTGCACCTGTGATCAATATTGCCCCACATTTTTCGTCTTGATCAAACAGATCCAAAGCGTGATCTATCTCTCCAATCATCTCTGCTGTAATTGCATTTAATCGATGCGGTCTATTTAATATAATTTTTCCCAATTTACCTTCTTTTTCAATTTCTATGTCTTCAAAGGATACATCTCCGGTCTCTCCCCCCGTCACTTCATAGAAAAACCCACCCGTCTCTGCTAGTTCAGATAACAATTTAGTAGGCTTGTACCTCCCTTCGCCCGTTGATTCGTATACTTCTAACAGAACTTGATGCAGCTTATTGAGTCCAATATCATCAGCCATTTTAGCAGGTCCTTTTTCTATCCCCGTCCCTAGCTTCATAGCCTGATCTATGTCCTTTACTACCGCGACTTCTTTTTCTAACAATTTAGTAATCTCATTAGCCAAACACGCTGCCAATAAAATTTCTATAGTCTCTGAACGCATCTCCACTTTTATATCTACAACCTTTTTTGAATAATCATAAAATCCCTTCCCAACTTTCCTCCCTATATCTCCATCCTCAACTTTTTCCTCTAATATGGGACACGGTTTATACTCCGAACCAAGTTTTTCATGCAGATATTCCAATACGTGCACTGCAACATCAATTCCCACTTGATCAGATAGTTCAAAAGCCCCCATTGGGAGTCCCAACCCATATTTGACGGAACTTTCTACTTCTTGCATTTCCCCTCGCTTTTCATGAACCATCCATGCTGCTTCATTGAGCAAAGGGGTCAAAATCCGATTAACTATAAACCCCGGACTATCTTTGTGCACTCCGACAGGAAATTTACCTATTCTTTTCGCAAATTGTGTAGCAAATTCAAATGTCTCTTTTGCTGTGTAGTCTCCTGAAATTACCTCTATGAGTGGCATTTTTATTGGGGGATTGAAAAAATGTAGTCCACAGAATCTATCCGGGCATCCCGTCACCTCGGATAACTCTGTAATTGATAATGAAGATGTATTGGAAAGTATCACTGCATTTTTTGATAGATACTTCCTCACCTCTCCATATACTTCCTTTTTAAGATCCATGCGTTCTGGAATCGCTTCTATGACGACCTCTGCATCTAACACCGCGTCTTCAATTTCAACAACCGTTGTTATCCTTTCTAGTGTTTCTTCCAATTTTTTTTCAGAAATCTGCCCCTTTTCAACCAGTTTATCCAAACTCCATACTATGCCCTCATATCCCCTTTTTACCAACTCTTCGTTAATGTCTCTCATTACTACTGTAAATCCAGCTATAGCAACAACCTCTGCTATACCATGTCCCATATTTCCTGCCCCTAGAACTGCTACTTTAGTGACATCTTCCACTTCCATAATCTGTCTGTAATTCCCTACCCGTTTGAACGTTTCTTCATTGGGACTAATAATTTATTTTTCGAATATTCTTCTCACTAATATGGACAACATCTTTATTCAGTCCAGGTCTATTTCTCTCATGGATTTTTCCCTTTCCACTGAACAAACGTTAATCAAAGATGAAGTTCGACGATTTGCAGAAACAGAAATGGCACCTGTTTCTCAAGAACACGATCGAAATGAAACTTATCCTCACGACGTAATGAAAAAAGCAGCAGATATGGGATTGACAGGATCTCATATTCCTGTTGAATATGGTGGATCTTCTCACTCTCCTATTGACTATGCCATCATTGTGGAAGAGCTATCTGCAGTAGATCCTGGAATTGGATTATGTATCTATTCTGCAGGATTCGGTGCTGACACGATTCTCGCGTTTGGGACCGATGAACAAAAAGAAAAATACCTCCCTTTGATTACTTCTGGAAAATCTGTTATGGGTTCTGCAATTTCCGAATCCGGAGCAGGATCCGATGTGACTTCCATTTCCACCCTTGCAGAAGAAGATGGAGACGATTGGGTACTTAACGGTAGGAAAATGTGGATTACAAATGGTACTGTTGGTGATTTTTTCGTTGTAATGTGTAAAACCGATCCCGATGATACCAACCGCTATTCTGGATTCTCCCAAATCCTAGTCGAAAAAGGAACTGCTGGGTTCTCCGCTGAAAAAATAACAGGAAAATTAGGAATTCGAGCGTCTGACACGGCAGAATTGATCTTCGACAATGCTAGAGTCCCTAAAGAAAATTTAGTCGGAACGCGCGGAGCAGGATTTCTCCAATTGATGCAATTCTTCGATGAATCTAGAACGATGGTGTCTGCCCAGGCAGTGGGAAGTGCACAGGGGGGATGCGAACAATCACTTGCATATGCAAAAGAACGTAACCAATTTGGCCGACCCATTTCCGATTTCCAAGCCATCCAGCACAAACTTGCTGATATGTATACTCTAACCGAAGCAGCTAGAAATCTAACTTTTAAATCTGCTTGGATAGCTACTCATGAAAAAAATCGCCTAACTGCCCTCGCGTCTATGGCAAAGGAGTATTCTTCAAGAATAGCAGTCCAGGTCACAAGCGAAGCAATCCAAGTCCATGGAGGCGCGGGATATGTGGATGATTTCGGCGTTAGTAAATTATATCGCGATGCAAAGATCACCCAAATCTATGAAGGCACATCGGAAATTCAAAAAAATATAATTGCAAGAGAGCTACTCGGCAAGGGATTTATATAACCATCTTCCATGGAATCGGACCCTCATACCTTTTTAAAACAAGATCCTGTTCTAGCCCAGCTCATCGACAATCACCAGCCCATAGAACTTCTCCCACACCCCGACCCCTTCGAACGCCTCATAATATCTGTAATTAATCAACAGCTTTCGATCGCATCGGCCAGGGCCATACGAAACAGACTTTTCGAACGATTTGAAATAACACCAACTTCTATATTAAACGCAAATAAAGATGATCTCAAGTCCACTGGACTTTCTGCTCAAAAAGTTGATTACATTTTTAACATAGCATTGGCATTCAAGGAAGGCCTTTCTGCAGAAAAACTACGTTCCATGGCCGACGAAGAAGTAATTGAAACCCTAACTGAAATACGTGGAGTAGGAGTTTGGACTGCCAAAATGTTTTTAATTTTTGTTCTAGCACGAGAAGACATTTTTCCCACAGAAGATCTCGGTATTAGAAAGGCTATGCAGAAACTCTACCCTTCGTTAGACACTCCCTCTAAAATGATTGAAAAAGCAGAGGATTGGCGTCCATATCGAAGCTACGCTAGTCGATATTTATGGACTGCAGTGGACTAGACTATTCTCTCATTTTATTCGAATCTGATAGTGTTGCAATATGTCCCTCCCCAAAATAATTTGGTAATCCATATGGCTTCTGTCCTCAACACTTGCAGTAATCGTATGCTGTGTACCTCTTATCCCCACTACTATATCGACTAGTGGCCTAGCGCGCCCTTCTCTCTCATTCCCCGTTCTCACTAAGGTTGTATCTCGTATTGGACCTGCCCCAATCCTGGCAGCGAGTTTCATGTCAATGCTAGTTCTCGCAGCCCCCGTATCTGCTTTCGCCTCGACATTCTCATATCCTCTCGTTCCCCTTACCACAACTTCTGTGATGTAATCAACAATATTTATATTTCCATCATACTCAAATCCCTGCTTACTTGGAAGTGAACTTGGATCTGAATCGTCGAATTTAGATGACAACTTCTCAACCATCTCACTTTCTACAGTTCCACCGGCTCTCGTTATCGCCAATTCCGCAATATATGGTGCTGCACATATGCCTGTTGCCCTATACAATCCTCTAAACCCTGCAGTTGGATTCACCTCTAGTACTTTCCAACCATCTTCCCCTTCTACAATATCTACCCCTGCATAGTCCAATCCAAGTATTTTTGCAGCATTCAAAGATATGTCTTCGAGTTCTTTTGTAAGAATTTCCTCAGCATTTTCTATTTCCCCACCAAGTGAAACATTAGTCCTCCAATCCCCTTTTGGAGCATATCGATTCATCGCTCCTATGACCTTTCCTCCTACAACATATACTCTAAGATCCCTATTCCTTTCTTGTCCTTGATTGACGAATTCTTGTAGAAAAGCTTCCCTTTGACCCACCTGGGGATTGATTCTATTCCCTTTCTCTATTCTCCAGGTTCCACCTCCATTCGTGCCAATGGTAGTTTTATACACTGCAGTTTGTCCAAATCTATCTTTTTTTCTATTCAATCGGTTATAGTCTAGAGCCAGCAACGCATCTGGAACTGGAATTCCCCCTTTAGCCAATAACGTTGCAGTTGCAAATTTATGAATTGCAGTAATACATGCTTCCGGGGGATTCAATATAGGTTTGACATCAGAAAACATACTAGCCAGACCGAACCCTTCTGCTGGCTGCTCCATTTTAGTGAGAAGTAATCTATTTGCTACAATGTCCACATCTGGTTTTATTTTCACCTCACCATCTTCAATCCCGACTTCCACATTTTCCCTCCGAATCCATGTAGAATCATGACCAAGGGCATCTATGGAATTTAGAATGGCCTTTGTTTCTCTAGAAATATGTAGACTTAGGACCCCTACATTTATTTTTTTGGAACTTTTCGACATTACCTATTGATTCTATTTCTAGCTTTAAAATCTTCTGAGTTCAGATTTTTACCCTTTCCCGTAAGTATTTTACACACTTGCTCACTCTCTACAATATACGAATGAAGAAAGCGAAGCCATTTGTCATTCCACCAGATGGAAAAGTTCCTCCTGGGGAGACTATGGATATCCGTTATACTGTAAGCGAGAATTATCTTGGAGATCCAGTCCGAATACCTGTGACTATCATAAACGGTAAAAACCCAGGACCCTGTGCATTTCTGTCCGCTGCGTCTCACGGAGATGAACTTAATGGAATCGAAATTATCAGAAAAGTAGCCCACGAATGGGACCCTAACGATCTCTATGGGACTATCATTTGTTTACCCGTGTTAAATGTTCCTGCCTTTTTAGCCCAACAACGGTACGTCCCAACTTCCAGTGAAGACCTCAATAGATCTTTCCCAGGCATTAGAACTGGAAAAAGTATCAAGAGAATGGCATATTCTATCTTCAAATCCTTCATAAAACCCTGTGATTTTGGGATTGATTTTCATACTTCCACACGAGGAAGGAGTAACATGCTCCATGTACTTGCGGATCTTTCCGATGAAAATGTAGCCCAACTTGCTAATTCTTTCGGGTCAAATATAATTATCGATGGAACTGGTCCCTCTGGAACATTACGTAGATCAGCTTCTGAAGCGGGGATCCCTTCCATAACTGTGGAACTAGGTGAGGCCCATAGGTTTCAACACGATCTAATAGAGAAAGCCCTTATTGGACTTAAAAGTGTATTCTCCGCTTATTCTGTGCGCCCCACCAACTCCGTAAATTGGCCCGGGTGGAGGGCAGTCATCAGTTCCAAAGAGGATACCTGGCTCCGTTCTAGTGTTGGTGGGATCGTAAATCTAAATTGCAATCCTGGGGAGCTAATCGAAGAAGGAAGTGTAGTATGCACCATCACAAATCCTTTTAAAAAGGACATTGAAGACGTAGTTTCTCCCTTCACAGGACTCATCGTTGGACTATTACAAAACCCCATTGTACGGCCTGGAGATCCTATTTGCCATCTAGTCACTCTCGACGAAAAAACAATAGCTGAATATCATGCTTCCAAACAAAAATGATAACTATATTTAATATATTTTTCATTCAAAATATGTCCACAAATTATCGTCATTCAGTCCTATCGTAAACGCAGTCATTCCAGAAACTTTATGCGTCCTTCTGAGCGATATATCTCCATACAGTAGCTCTCTAAGATACGGAAGACATGTATCTTTAAGAATTTCAATTTAATAACCACATCAATTACATTGTCAAAACATGCAATCTACAAAATATCTACTCAATAACTACGATTTCGGATCGACATACCGGGTAGATCG
>JAKURE010000026.1 GCA_022450005.1 Halobacteriales archaeon | reverse complement strand
GCTGGTGAAATTTTATCCACGGGAACTCCTACATCTGTTCTAACCTGTAGAAATATTCAGGAGGCATTTGACACAAATGTTTCTATAGAGACCCATCCACTCACTGGCCTCTTAACTATTAATGTGGTTGACTAAACCCCGCTCATTGGAACTGCGTTTAATTGCTGATGTTTGTTATAATCCTTCCAACCAGGAAAATATACTAATATCTCTCCCCCTTCTCTCCATACAACAAAATGAATTCGATTCTCTCCGCTAGCGCACTTAAATTTCTAGATCTGATATCTCCCGAACCCCCTGAAATTTTACTAGAAATGGAACTCCTAGCACAAGAGAGGAATTTCCCAACCGTTGGTCTCCAAGCTGGAAGGGCAATAGAGCTCATCACCACCATGTCTGGTGCAACACGGGCATTTGAATTTGGTTCAGGCTTCGGCTACTCTGCATATTGGATCGCATGCGGACTCCCCTCTGACGGATCTGTTGTATTAACTGACCGAGACCAAGTCGAATTAGATATGGCCCGCGATTTTCTCACTCGGGCAAATCTTTCCGACAAAGCAATATTTGAAGTAGGCGAAGCCCGAAAAATTTTTGATAGCTATTGTGAACAATTCGATCTAATTTTATTTGACCATTATAACCAAGACTACTTACCCGACTTCCAAGCTATAAAGCATAAACTTCTTCCTGGGGGCATCATCATCGCTGACAATGCTATGTCGGGATTGACTGTGGATTTCGAAGGTTTGATCTCTTTTTTCGACCCGAATTCTGATGACCCGCCACTCAATGAAAATACCATTGGAACTGCAAATTATCTACTTGAATTGAAAAAAGATCCCTCGTTTAAAACATTCGTCATGCCCCTTGGAGATGGACTAGTTGTAAGCGTACGAACCTAATTTCTACATACCATTTTCATTTCAACGTACACGATCCCGTGTATTCTACATCTTTAATATTTTTTATAATTGGCTCTTTTCTACAAATAGGGCAATTTGGATTCTTTCTAATCTTCGTCTCTTCAAACGACATATTCAACGCATTGTATTCTATGATTCTTCCTTGCACTAATTCTCCTATTTTTGCAACATTTTTTATCACCTCTGTCGCTTGTATGCTCCCTATCACTCCTGCAACACTACCCAAAACTCCTGCAGTCGCACAATCAAGAACAGTCCCAGGAGGTGGGGCGGTTTTAAACAGGCATCTATAACATGGTGAACTATCCATTGCTGGGAATGTCATTACCCTCCCTGAAAACCTAAGAACTGCCCCATAACTGTATGGTTTTTTGGACAAAGTACAAGCATCGTTTATTAAAAAACAACTCTCAAAATTATCAGTACCATCAACTATAAAATCATACCCTTCAATCAAATCCAGAATGTTGTTGGGATTTACTTCTGTATGGTGCATTTCTACCTCTACATCTGGATTTATACCATTTACAAATCTACTTGCACATTCGACTTTTGGCCTCCCTATGTCTTTTATCCCATAGATAATTTGCCTATGGAGATTGGAAATTTCCACGGAATCTCCATCTGCTATCCCCATAGTCCCAATACCTGCAGCAGCCAGATATTGGATCACTGGTGCCCCAAGTCCTCCTGCACCTATGACCAATATCTTACTTCTTAATATGGCATCCTGTCCTTCTGGCCCGATCTCTTCCATTATAATTTGCCTAGAATACCTTTCTAGCCCTTCTCGATCGAGGTTTGGACCATTCATCTAGTTACTTAGACCGCTTTTGGGATAAATACACAGCTAATTTTATCTAAGTTTTATACCCCCAATAAATGCTTTTAAGTCCCTCTCTCTGTTACCCAATACTATGTCAAAGACTGGGAGTATCACCTCCATAGAGTTAAATGACAAAATAGAAGCAGGGGAAAATGTGCAAATAATCGATGTTCGACCAGAACAAGATTATCTATTAGGCCATATACCCGGGTCGATTAATCTACCCCTTTCCCATTTTGTGAGAGACATTTCCACTATAACTTTTGAACCTAGTATCGTAGTTGTTTGTGCAATAGGCGAAAGCTCTCTACAAGCTATACGTTTATTAAATTCTTATAGCGCTGTTCCTCAAGAAACTGAAATTTTGAATCTTATAGGTGGATACCACCATTGGATTTTTTCCATCTCTCCCGATTGAATTCTCAATACACTCCCCGCTTCAAACTCCCCATCGAAATTGATATATCACTTCTGTCTGGTATTGCGAGTATATGGCAATTGAATTCGACATAGATGGCGATATTTTCACAGCCCAACTCCTTGAAAAAGACGCCCCAGAGTCTACCAAAGCATTCCGCTCTCTCCTCCCTTTGGAATCAAAACTTTTCCACGTTAGGTGGAGTGGATTTGCCGTTTGGATTGACATAGACGATATAGAACTTCCCAATTTACCTCGTGAAAATCATACAGTTTATCCCTCCATTGGGGATGTACTATTGTATCCTGGATTTCGTAGTGTAAAAGAAATATTGATATCTTGTGGACCAACGTGTTTCAAAAGTACGGCAGGGGAATTGGCAGGCAACCACATAGCTACTCTCGACGCCTCCCGAAAAGAACTAATAGAATTGGAACTCTCATCACTTGAGCATGGATCAAAACCTGTGACCATCCGGGAAATCTAAATTTCTCTTAGGAGCATTTTTACATCTGATATAAGCGTTTCCGAGTCTACAAAAACCAACTTCAACATCGGTTCTTTTCCATTCGCCCCTCTGTCAATTACCTTTGCCACGAGTGGTCCCTGGCCACTAAAAACCTCTCTCGCACCCCATTCCATAGTGTTGCCTTCATTTTCTCTGATAGATTTTTCTTGATCCCCCCGATTGTATTCTTTTGTTTCCCAACCAATTTTTTCAATTCCCAATTCAATTTTTTCATTAAATTTACAATTCATGGCAAACCTCAAATAAGGGTGGTATTCTCTAGCCTCCTTTAGAAACCTCGCAACATGACTAGACGCCCCAAAAACAACCCCATCTCCTATATTTACCCCCCTAGATGTTTTTGTAATTCTCCCTTCCACCCCTGCCATTTCTTCGATACTTTCTGCATATGGCGTAGACCCCACAATATTCATCCCAACTTCAGGAACCAGTGGCCGTATTTCCATTCGAACCAATTCCGACACGATGGACCTAATAGCCTTCACAGTTGCCTGTCTTTCCCCCCTCTCCCTTAACTCAACGAGGTGGTGAATGGCCCCGGGCCCTCTTCCCACATCTATAGGATATCGCAGCGCACGTTCGACAAACGCTATACTCCCATAGACTGCATCTTCGATAGTTTCTCCTTTTGCTATATTTGCAGTAATTGCACTTGACAAAGTGCACCCCGACCCATGCGTTATATCTGAATCTATCCATTCATGTTCTATCTGAATATTCCCCTCTTTTGTCACCAAAATATCCACAACGGTATCTCCTTTGATATGTCCGCCCTTTACCAACACATTTTCGGTACCCATCTCAAGTATCTTCTCACCCGCCTCGATAGCATCCGATATGTTCTTTATATCCATTGCTGCCAATACTCCCGCTTCATCAGCATTTGGAGTTACAATTTGAGAATTTTTAATTAACTCTTCATACGCATCTTCTGCCCCACTTTCTAACAATGCATCACCGGAAGTAGCCACCATAACAGGGTCTACTATGAGTGGGAATTCAAAACTTTCCGAACGTCTTGCAACCATCTCTATATTTTGAGTGTTAGCTAGCATACCTGTCTTCGCCGCACGCACTTCAAAATCCGACAAAATAGAATCTATTTGAGCCCCCACTTCTGCAACCGGTATTTCCACAACGGAATCCACCCCCCTTGTATTTTGTGCCGTAATTGAAGTAATGGCACAAGTTCCAAAAACACCTAATGATTCCATAGTTTTAAGATCTGCCTGAACACCTGCACCACCACCCGAATCGCTTCCTGCTATGCTCAAAACTACTGGCGGATAAATAGGGGCAATTTTTCTTTTGTTGGATTTTTTATCCATAATTCTTTTACCTATTAATTTTCTGCCCGATCCCATATACTTTTGTACTACTACCTCTTGATGAGATACTATGCAATCTGTAGTTTTCCTCTCAATTTTATTTTTACTACTAGTAAGTTTTACCGCACTTGGATTTTGGCATTCCCGAGGGCGAGTCAAATCAGTTGAAGATCTGATAACTGCAAGAAATTCTATCGGTAGGGGTGCAATTACTGCAACACTCATTTCTTCTGTTATGGGTGTGTGGATCCTATTCATCCCCGCAGAAGCAGGAGCAGTTTTTGGAGGCGTTTCTGCAATAATTGGTTATGGTATAGGTGAAGCATTGCCCCTCTTAACTTATGCAAAACTTGGCCCAAGAATTCGGAAACTTATTCCAAACGGACATAGCCTCACCGAATACGCATATGTTCGATATGGCCCAACTGCGTACTTCCTAGTCTTAGTTGTTAGTATTTGTTATATGCTCCTTTTCCTCTCCGCAGAACTCACCGGGATGACCGGAGTTCTAGAATTAATTATGGAAATACCACGATGGCAATCCGCTCTTATGATCATCTTTTTTGTACTCTTATATACGGGGTACGGTGGGATCCGAGCTAGTATCTTCACCGATACAATCCAGACACTTTTAATTTTACCTTTGATGATTGCATTCGCCCTTTTCATCGTTTACACTCTAGGTGGAACTGCCACCATCTATACAAACGTCTTTTCCGTCGACCCCAATCTGCTCAATCCTGGATTTAAGACCGGACTCTTTTTCGGGTTCTGGGTGGCGATTGCAATATTGTCTGCAGAATTAATGAACCAAACTTGGTGGCAAAGAATCTATGCATCTCGAGATGACTCGAATCTTCAAACCTCTTTTATCGCAGCAGCATTGATCAACATGTTCATCGTCATACTCGCGGGTTTATTCGGAGTCATCGCACGAGGCCATGTGGATCTCATAACTGACCCATCCAACCCCGGATATAATGCTAGTTCTTCCCTCTTTCTATTATTCCAAACCGTTTCTCCAGAACCAATACTAGTGGGTGTTCTCATCTTGGCAATCCTCTTGACCATCGGATCTGCAGATTCCTTATTAAATGCCCTTTCGAGTCTTATCACGGCAGACCTTCCTAAATATTTCAATACACCCTCGGACAACTCTTTGCGCTTCGGCGCCCGAGTCCTCACTGTTATAGTAGCTTTCGTCGCAATTTACATTAGTCTTCAAGCACGAAGCGTTCTTGGATTATTCTTACTAGCAGATCTGCTTTGTGCCGCGGTAGCAGGTCCATTTTTATATGGACTTTACTCAAAAAAGACGACAGGGTCTGGATTTTTAATTTCTTCTATAAGTGGTTTGGTGGTTGGTATTATTTACTTCCCAAACGAAACCATTTCTTCATTCCTCGGTTCCCTTCCATACTATGGATCCATACACCCAACTCCAAATTTCCTCTTCGCCTTTTCGGAGCTGCATGCATTTCAACTTCTCTGACAGTCATCCTTTCTCACGGGAAATACTACCTCCCCCAAAAGATATTTTCGCATGAGGATTTCGATTTCGAACGGTTAACCACAGAGATTAAAGACCTACATGACCCCTCCAATACTAAAAAGAAATAGACTATATGCCTAATTCTGCGTAAAACTATGTCCCTAAATTTATCATTTGTCAATTCCTGGAAATACCACATCTCTCAAATAGGACCTTCCTGGATAGTAGGGGCCATTGCCGCGGGACCTGCGACCATGGCTGCAGTCATAACAGCCGGAGCAACATTCGGCCATGTTTTTCTTTGGATAGTAATTTTATCTGCAGTTCTAGGTTCTCTGGCACAATATCTTTCCATGCGTCTGGGATTATTAACCGAAGCCGGTATTATCCAAACGGTTGAAAAAAATTTAGGTGGAAATTGGGCTTGGCTCCTCGTAATAGATGTAGTAATTTGCGCAGGTCTAGCACAACTTATCATTATGAAAGGAGTTGCTGACATCAGCGAAATAATCACTGGTGTAGACTCTCGGTTATGGGGCATTATGTGGGCAATTATACTTGCAGTTGGACTTGCAGGAAAAGGGTATCGTTTCATAGAATTAGTAGCGAAAATTCTCATCTGTTCTATTGTACTAATTTTTATATTTTCTCTCTTCATCGTACCTATCAATCTATCGGCTGCAGCGAGTGGTATCATCCCCTCGTTCCCGACTGGGGTTAGCGGAGCTTTAGTGGCTGCTGGAATTTTGGGTGGCGCCGTCCATGTCTCCCTCATCACTGTCCATTCCTATGTAATGATGGCTAGAAACTGGACTAAAAATGATTACTCCCTAGCTTCTTTCGATATCGGGGCATCCATGTTGGTTGCATTTGGTATCTACAGTGTGGCAATTTTTCTTGTTGCGGCCAGTGTTCTTCATTCCCCTGCAATTGATCCAAGCAACCTTACCGCTGTGAAAGCAGCTCAGATATTGGGTCCCATCGCAGGCCCACACGCAACCTGGCTGTTTTTATTTGGACTTTGGGGTGCGGGAATTTCTACTCTAGGTGGGAATACACTCGTTCCTCTTTATCCACTGGCAGATAAATTGGGATGGTCATTTGATGGATCTAATGACTCTTCACTTCCCCCTACGTTCAACAAACTTATAGGCCGGTCTCTTGACCAACCGATAGCAATATCCAGACACAGACTCTTACTTGTATTCTTTGCTCTTTTTTCTGCTAGTGGTGCATTCATATCTGGTTCATTTTTCCCATTACTGGTGGTAGTATTGGCACTCGGGCTTGTCGGAACTCCCTTTGCATTACTCATTGTTCTATATCTCTTGAATAGCTCCGCAGTCTCTGAAAGAAATCATCCTATTATTAATCTTGGAGGAATCGCTTTGATCATTATCACTTCTTCTGTCGCCGCAGCTTACATATTAAATAATCATCTCGAATCTGCAATTTCTGATCCAATCTCTCTATCTGGCATGGCGGTGATATTTTCGACTATTCTTTTCTTCTCAATGTTCTTCTTGATTCTCAAATTTATTCTCACTGAATCTCCCCTTGCCCCAACTAGTACCCATGAATGATTTGCCATTTCCACTCGATGGATCCACTCTGATCACTGGCCCCTCGAACACCGGAAAAACAATGCTCACGTCCCAGGCCCTCTCCAATTGGATCTTCAAAAATGGATCTGAAAATATTATCATTTTGGAGTTTGGCCCCGAATATTCCCACAATGGGAAAATACTAGGGAGGCACCTCTCCCGTTTCATAGATTTCCCCCCTGATATTTGGTATGGATATTTAGAAACATATGCTCCTCGTGCAGAAGGTAGGGATCTTTCTGAATCTATGGAATTAGCGGCTATAAATGTCGAAAGAGCTTCGTTTTTATTGGATACTCTCCCTCCACATCCTGCAGCTATTTTTGTAAACGACGCAACAATTCCCCTCCAATCCCCTTCCACCAATTTTGAAACTTTGGTTGGCTACTGTGACCAAGCGGATTGTGCAATCTTGAACGCATTTACAGGAAACGAATTAGGATATGAAGATCCTATTTCCCAGTCCGAAATATCTTCTATAAGTGCCTTGGAAAATTGGGCAGACCGTTGCGTAACTCTCCCTCTTTGATTCTTCCATTTAATATGGAAATCTGCAACCCTATTTTCTCAAATCTTCTAGTATTTTTTTAGAGTGGTCTGCCACCTTGACCTTCAAATACGTCTGAATAATTTTTCCCTTGGAATCTACCACGTATGTATTTCTTTTAACTCCCATATATGTTTTCCCGTACATTTTTTTCTCCCCATATGAATCATACATCTCACCGACTTTCCCCCCTTCATCACTCAAGAGATCAAATGGAAGATTATATTTAGAGTGGAACTTCGCAACCTTTGCGACCGGGTCGTCACTTATTCCCACAACTCCTATGTTCTCCTCTTCAAATTCAGTCCAATCATCTCTAAAACCACAGGCCTCTGTAGTACAACCCGGAGTATCTGCCCTTGGGTAGAAATATATCACTAAGTCCCTGCCCTTGAAGTCTTTCAGTTCGACCCTTTCTCCGTTTTGATTCAACAAACTAAATGATGGTGCGGATTCTCCTACATCTGGCATTATGTATCTTTTTTTCATCAAGAATAAGCATAATAGTTGCCCTTTTCACTTTTAGATCTATAAAAACTTTCTTCGAAGCCTATAAACCTGCATATCATTAATTTATACAAGTATGCCGAAAAGTTTGCAAGGATTTATCCAAGAAGTCAGCGATGAAGTTCTCACCGTTGACCGTGAGATCCGACCGGACCTGTTTGAAGCAAGTGCAGTATTAGCTTATCTAGAGAAACGCAGTGAATGGCCATTAGTCCACTTCACAAATCCACTCGGTATTAACGGTGTGGATACGGCGCCTGGAAAAGTAACACTAGCAAGCAATGTTTTCGCGGACCGAAAACGTCTAGCTAGGGCACTTGGTATGCCACGTAGTCAATACCGTATGGAATTGGCACTTGAAATGGCACGAAGAGAGCGGGAGGCCATCGCCCCCGAAATAATAAAAGCAAAAGACGCTCCTGTAAAGGAAGTTAGCCAAGTCAAAGAATACGGCGAAGTCCGAATCGATAAATTGCCTATGATGCGCATAAACGAAATGGACCCTGCTCCTTACTTTGACATGGCAAATGTCATGCGCGGACCGGAGAGTCAAGAAGACGATTTAAACGAAGGAAACCCCTTCTACAACAGTGCGTTCCTACGCACGCAATATAAGGGACCTGACAAACTCGGGATCCACATGTCACCTCGACACAATCACCGAATCGTTGCAGAAAGCTGGGCAAACGATGAACCCACTCCTGTGGCTATCGTTCTTGGCCACCACCCTGCATATTATCTAGGATCTTTGACTCTTGCAGCATATGGTACTGATGAATACGGTGTTATGGGTGCTGTTATGGATGAGCCACTCCGCCTCGTTCCCTCAGAAACGTGGGGAGACGATTTCATGGTACCTGCAGATGCTGAGATAGTTTTAGAAGGTGAGATTCCACCTCACGAACTCGAAGCGGAAGCACCATTTGGTGAGTACCCTGGATACTATGGTCCTATGAGAATGCGACCTGTAATCAATGTCACAAACATAACCCGGCGTGAAAACGCAGTGTTACAGACAGTCTTCGCTGGATACCGTGACCATTGGCTCGCAGGAACTCTATCGAAAGAAGCAGGAATGTACAACGCTCTCAAGCACTACGGTAGGATTCCTTACCTCACAGCTTGCCACCAACCACCTAGTGGCTGTGGCCGGTTCCGAGCATATGTATCTATAGCAAAACAATCCGAAGGAGAAGGTAAAATGGCAGGACTTGCAGCGATAGCACAAACTGACCAAATCCTCAAAGAAGTCGTCGTCGTCGACGATGATATTGATGTATTTAATGAAGCCCAAGTTCAATGGGCCATTTCAACAAGATGCAGGTTCGACCAAGATATTGATATCATACCTGGAGCAAAGAACAACACGTTAGATCCAACAATCGCACCTGGATACGATGTAAAGGGTCCAAAAATGATTATCGACGCAACCCAACCACTCGAATACGCTTACGCAGCTAGAGTAAATGTCCCCGACGACATCAAAGCCGTTGTAGAAGACAATCCTGCAGAGTGGATTAATGAATCCGATCTACAGAGTTACCGTTCCCTAGGTGGGGACGGTGAGTTGGGAGATTTCAAAACGACTATCGTCAAAAAAGGAGGTAAATAATAATGGTAGGTATATTTTGGGTAACATGTCCTAAGTGCGGTGGTGAATTTATGGCCCAAACTGCAGATTTCCGAGGCACTGGAAATAAAATGATGTGCCCATTCTGTGGCCATTGGTTCACAGATGACGAAGCGGCAAAAATCGTAAGTCACGGAGAACGAGGCTCCACCGGCGGGCATCTATAGTCTCTCCAAATTTCTTCTTTTTCCTTTCTAATGTTTGCTGTTACTCTTATTCCTTAATCTACATCTTTGAGTGTATATTTATATATCCCAATATATTATTTTATAATCGACTAATATTAATATTAGGTATGACTAAATATAAGTTGGAGTGAATAAAAATCTAAACCAAAACAATCGAAATCATCGCGAGAAGAATTTTCTTTCGTTACCTCGAGAGCGTTTACTAGGGGGCTACCATGGCAGACTTCTCCTAATCCTCACCATAGGTGCGGCATTAGCCAAATTTGCCAAATTGGTGTTGCCCCCGTTGTTACCTGTAATCGCGATTGATTTATCTATTACTCCAGTTTTAGCAGGTGGTGCGCTTTCACTCCTCACATTGACATCTGCATTTCTCCAGTACCCTGGAGGAAAGTTTTCGGACCACCTGTCAAGAAAAACAGTGCTCGTCGTCAGCATCCTTTTCTTGATAACTGGAAGTATATTACTCTTATCCGCCCCCTCATATTGGGTATTCGTCGTGGGCGTTATTATTATTGGAGCATGCGATGGGCTATTTCATATACCTGCACGCTCCCTACTTTCTGATTTTTATATAACTAAACGTAATCGTGCATTCGGGATTCACTTAATTGCCATCGATATAGCTGGCATCCTTGCAGCTTTGGTTGCGATAGTAGCAGTAGCGACGTGGCGCGTTGTTTTTGTTCCTGTATTTTTTGCAGCAATAGGGGTGTTGATTCTATACCACACTTCTAGCCGTGGCCACTATGAATTCCATTCAGTATCTCTCGAGTTCACCTCGACAATGAAGAGACTTTTCCATTCACGTTCTATCAGAAAATTAATCTTTGTTAATGGGCTGTTCTCTTTTGTATTCCAAGGATTCATAGGATTTCTCCCCCTCTTTTTGATGGCCTACCATGGATTTTCCCCCACATTTGCAGCTGGGGGATTTGCACTATTATTCGCCATTGGATTATTCGTCAAACCCCTGTCCGGTGAATTGGCAGATCGTTTTGGGGGGGCTCCAATTACAATCATCTCTCTGTTTCTAATATCTGCAGGTATCTTGTCTCTACTAGTATTCTCCAATTTCTTCATTCTACTTGGTGGAATAGCCCTTGTAGCCGTAGGCCAAAAAGCTTTCACACCACCTATGCAATCAATACTTCTAGACGCAGTTTCGCAGGAGAGTAATGCTGGAGATTATGGTGCAGTACGAACCATATTCTTTGGAATTGGAAGTATGGGGCCTTTATACATAGGGATCATGGCAAGTACACTTGGATATGAATTTGCATTTGCAGGATTTATACTCTGTATGCTCCTCGGCGCTTTTATGTTGTTCGAGTTAGGTACAAAATACAATCACAATTCTGCCAACACCTCACCCTGATCATTTTTATTCTCTTCGGACTTATGTTCTCCCATGAATATCCTAGTCACTGGCGGAACTGGAAGCATTGGAGCATGGGTGGCCCACGAATTACTGGATCGTGGTCACACTCCTATAATTTTTGATATCAATATCCGAGAACAATTTCTAGATGGCGTCTCCGAAAAAATCCAATTCGTAGAAGGGGATATCACTAATTATGATTCCATTTCCAATTGCGTCTCTAACTACGATGTCGACCGGATAATCCACCTAGCTAAAATTTTACCTGCCTATTCCGAAGAACGCCCTATACATGCTCTTAATGTGAATGTATCTGGAACTGGAAATGTTCTAAAATCGGCAGTCAATGCCGGTATAAAACGGGTAGTTTTCTCAAGCTCCAAATCTGTCTTCGACACAATAACCGAAGAATATGGTCCCCCTCTTTTCAAGCCACTTCCTGTTGATTATCCAAAGTTTTCTAGAACCTCTTTGGACCATGTTCCTTTTTACACCATTACAAATAAAATGGTAGAATACTTTGCAATACGATATTCTCGCGCCAACGACCTTGAGCTGGTAATAACACGTTTTGGCAGCACTTGGGGCCCTGGGAAACTTCAAACACAACACGATGTATATGATAAAAACCCACAATCTACTGGTGGGTGGTTAATCTGCCGTATGATTGAAAGTGCATCATCTGGGTCCTCGGTCGATGTCAATGCTTCCCAATTAAAAACAGACAATGTAGTTTATACAAAAGATGTCGCACTGGGGGTGACACTCGCAGCCTTAAGCGATAATGTCCACTTCACCTCTGGGTATCGGGAATTTCTACTCGATGCTGGATGTGTTTTTAATCACAAAGATTTCGCCGAGGCCCTATGAGATCTTTACCCTAGTATCAATCTAAATGTCAACGAAGACGACGGCGGAATGGCTTCACATAGATGAGGCGTAG
>JAKURE010000025.1 GCA_022450005.1 Halobacteriales archaeon | reverse complement strand
AAATTGAAGCCCTCGAACGGGAAATACGTGAAACGTCGAAAAACAAAGCAACTGAGTCTCATCTCGGCAGATTAAAAGCAAAATTAGCAGACAAAAAAGCACAGGTAGAACGACAATCCTCTTCGGGAGGAGGCGGGGGGTATGGCGTTCGAAAAAGCGGCGACGCGACCGTGGCTTTAGTCGGATTCCCTAGTGTAGGCAAATCCACTTTATTAAATGTTCTTACCAATGCCGAGAGCGAAGTAGGAGAATATGCTTTCACCACTCTAGGAGTGACCCCTGGGATGCTCCATCTCCACGGTGCAAACATCCAAATTCTAGATTTACCCGGCTTGATCGAAGGAGCATCTTCGGGACGTGGGCGCGGGAGAGAGGTCCTCTCCGTCGTCAGAACAGCAGACCTTGTTGTTTTTGTCTTAGATGCACAACACATACAATTATATTCCACTCTTTTATCTGAACTCCATGAAAACCGAATCCGAATCAACGCAACCCCTCCTCAAATTAAAATATCTAGGACTAGCAGAGGTGGACTCACCATCTTTCACAGCGTTGACTTGGGCCTTGAAGAATCTACCATTAAAGGAGTCTTGATGGAATATGGAATCGTAAACGCGGATGTGACCATTCGAGAAACTCTTGATCTTGATAGCTTGATCGATGGGATCATGGGAAATTGTGTGTATAAAAAATCATTAGTTGTAATCAATAAATCCGATTCAATTAGCGCTTCAACATTAAACACCATCTCAAATGAATTGATGGAATATGGAGTGTCTCCCGAATGCATACTCCACATAAGTGCAAAAGAGGAGCTTGGAATTGTAGAATTTAAGGACGCAATTTGGGACTCCCTAGGTTTCATTCGAATATATATGGACAAACCGGGAAGGGGGCCTGACTATGAAGAACCGCTTATCCTGCAAAAAGGCGCAACAGTCAAGGATGCTTGCCATGAACTTGGCAGCGATTTCTTAGCAACTTTCAGATTTGCACGCATAACTGGACCTAGTGCAAAACACGATGATCAAATAGTGGGAATCGATCATGAACTTTTAGAAGAAGATGTCCTCCGATTAGTCCGCAAACGACAATAATAGTCCGTCCCTTTTCTTAAACTTATAAGTGCATTTCTGTAAATGATTCTAGCGCTTCCATTTCCATATGGTGCAAATCCCCTGGTATTACCATCAAATGTAATGGTTCTCCGAAATCCATTTTTGACAATTTTTCCAATCTACCAGTGACCACGCGCGGGTTTTTACTCCCTGCCCTCGCTATGATTATACCTATCCAATTTTCTTCGATTCCCATTAATTTTTTCGCAGCCTCATTCCCCTTCATATATTTATCTTGCTCAATCTTTATATCTAAATATACCAATGTGTGCAAACTCCGTTCTCTATTTTCTCTAATTGTCTGATATACACTATCTGGTAACTTTCCCACTGGTTCAAATGGCACTGTAGTGGATTTTCCAAATCGATAGTTTTGCAATCCTGTAAGTCCGCACGCGGCGGTACTTGCACTAGTCCCATGTATTATCTCAGTTTCTATCCCCTGTGCGTTCGCCCGGAGTCTAAGGTCTACATGAGTGGTAGCAATCATGGGATCCCCTGCTATTAGTATCGCGACTTCCCCTTCTTTCGCAGCTTCTAATATCTTCTCCGGATTCACTTCTACATCTTCTCTTTGAAGAATCTCAATACTCTTTTCATAGTATTCTTCCAATTCTTCAACCCCCGATCCCCCCAGTTTGCTCGTGTAATTCTCAAGAAACACAAAATCCGCCTCTCTAATCACTTCTGCACCCCTCACTGTGACCGATTTCGTATCATATAACCCCAAACCGACAAATGAGAGCATACTCAATTCTCGTTTTCGATCGATTAAACCCCTCCGTTAAAACACCCTCCAAACCCGAATAAACATCCTTATGAATTTGTTTGATCTCTGCACAACTATATAATGGCAAAGGACCTTCGAACTTATCTAGAAATCCTCGAGCGAGAATCACCCTCTCAGTTGGCGTATATCGACAAAGAAGTCGACCCCAAATATGAAATAGCATCTATCGTCCGGAAATTACAAGACGAACCAAACGGTGCTTACCCTGCTATATTTTGTACAAATGTCAAAGGGTTCCCTGACTGGCGGGTAGTCACTAATTTGTGCGGGACCGATTATCGCATGGCACTTGGGATCGATGCAACACCCAAAGAAGCAATACAAGAGTACACCGAACGCGTTACAAACCCCATACCACCCATCGAAGTATCCACGGGGCCTGTAAAAGATGTAATCAAAATAGGGGATGAAGCCGATATTAATGAAATACCCCTTTTGAGTCACACAGAAGAAGAACCTGCCCCCTTCATGGATGGGGAAGTTTTTGTTCTCTATGACGGAGAAAATTCTAGATATAATACGGGCATCTACCGTATGATGAAAAAGGCTCCTCGAAAAACTGGAATATTCTTCGCCCAAGGGACGCATGCATATTCCATTCTCAGCCAAGCTGAAGCCAGAGATGAACCTTTAGAATTTGCTGCTGTTGTTGGACACCATCCTGCCTTTATTTATGGCTGTCAAGTCCAAACGGTCGAAGACGAATACAATGCTATTGGGGGTGTAATGGGCGAACCACTCGAACTAGTAGATTGCGAAACTGTTGATCTCAAAGTCCCCGCAAATGCAGAGCTAGTAGTCGAAGGGGTAATCCAACCCCATGTCCGAGAAAAAGAAGGTCCATTTTGTGAATTCACATACTTACTCGGAAAAGAACGTGAATCTCCCGTCTGCGAAATAACTGCGATAACACACCGAAAAGATCCCATTTACTTTGATGTGTATAACCCCGGGGTAGAACACGTGAACATAGGAAAACTCCCCATGGAAGTTGATATCTATCGAAAAGCAAAAGATTCTGTCTCTCAGGTCATGGATGTATTCATGCCCGCAGAAGCTAGCAGGACCGTAGCAATCGTCCAAGTACGAAATGAATATCCTGGAATTGGAAAACAAGCAGCAATTGCCGCAGCATCTGCAAAGTACTTCCCAAAAATTATAACCGTCGTGGATGAGGAACAAAATATTAGGGATCCTCACGATGTTTGGTGGGCAATGGCAATGAAATGTCGCCCCGACCGGGATTTCAATTTCGTCAAAGACGCTTATGTGGAAAACTTAATTCCAGTCGCTACTACTGGGCGGGGATGGCCCGACACCCATGGGGGAGTAGACACCAAATTATTCATCGATGCAACCAAACCACTCGACGTTGACTATCCACCTCATTGTGAGCCCCCTCAGGAAATATGGGAAAATATGGACCTCGACGAATATGTTCGAGGAAGGTCTTCTAAAACTACTTAAACTTTCTCTCAACACGAAAATATTAATATCCTATTATATTCTCCAAATATTTAATACACCTTTACTCGTTAAAGCGCAGATATATATTGTTTCAAAAACTCTCTTTAGGCACGTTCAGTCGTACTTAATTCATTATGAAACAAAACTTGAGAACATTTTTAAAACAACTTGACGACAATTGCCCAGATCAAATTGCACACGTCAACAAAGAAGTAGATCCTAAATATGAAATAGCATCTCTCGTTCGTGCCCATCAAGATGAGGGCCAGCGAGGTAGGCATGTTGCTAATTACCCTTTGATACACGTAGAACGCGGAAATGTCAAAGGATATCCTGAGTGGGAAGTAGTCACCAACGTCCTGGCAACAAGACAAAGGCTGGCTGAAGCTCTTCAAACAACACCGGACAATCTTCTTTGGAAGTATTTAGAACGAAGAGAGAACTTATTAGACTATAATGTCGTGTCCAAAGGGGCCGTCCAGGAGGTAGTCAAAACAGGAAAGGATGTAGATCTTAGTACACTTCCTCTCCTGACGCACACTCCCGAAGAACCTGCGCCATTCATTGACGCAGAGGTGTTCGTTGTTTGGGATTCCGAAAACGAACGTCACAACTGTGGTATCTACCGCATGATGAAGAAAGATAAGAATAAAACTGGTTTGTTCCTCGCCCGTGGAACCCATGCATATTCTATTCTTAGCCAAGCAGAAGCTAGGGACGAACCCCTCCCATTCGCAGCATATGTCGGACACCATCCAGCTGCTATTATGGGGTGCCAAGTACACACTGTAGAAGATGAATATAAAGCGATCGGAGGTGTTCTAGGAGAACCTATGGATCTAGTAAAATGCAAGACGAATGATCTCCTTGTACCTGCCGATGCAGAGCTAGTAGTCGAAGGGGTAATCCAACCCCATGTCCGAGAAAAAGAAGGTCCATTTTGTGAATTCACATACTTACTCGGAAAAGAACGTGAATCTCCTGTTGCTGAGGTAACTGCGATCACTCACAGAAAAGATCCTATCTACTATGATGTTTACAATCCATACATAGACCATCTCATGCATGGTGCATTGCCAATGGAAACTGACGTTTACCGAAAGGCAAAAGATGCTGTTTCTCAGGTCATGGATGTCCACTTACCACCCGAATGTAGTAAGTTCGTGGCCATTGTCCAGGTACGAAATGAATATCCTGGTGTTGGAAAACAAGCAGCAATTGCCGCTTCTTCTGGAAAATATTTCATGAAATATGTCGTGGTAGTCGATGAGGAGCAAAATCCATATGACATGCATGATATTTGGTGGGCAATGGCAATGAAATGCCGCCCTGACCGAGACATCAATTTCATCAAAGACGCTTACATCGAATGTCTAGATCCTATCGGAACTGATGGAAGAGGGTGGCCCTACACTGGTGGTGGTGTCGATACCCGTGTGTTCATCGATGCGACCAAACCACTCGACGTTGATTACCCACCCCACTGTGAACCTCCAAAAGAAATCTGGGAAAATATGGACCTCGATGAATATATCCGTGGAAGAAAATCAAGCTAACACTATTTTTCAATAACTCTTCCTGCGGCTTAGGGATCTATTAAAGACAATCCCTACTTGAAATCCATACCTGCACCACTAACTTGAATGTTCATCTTGTAATTCCATATGCCTGCATTAGAATCTCTAGAATGTGCAACTTCTTTTATTTTCGAAGACCTAGACTAAAATAGCCTATCACTTGGACTTTTTAGACTGAGTTTCCATGTAATGTATTTGTTCCTGGTGTAAAGAAATCAACATACTTGATAATGAAGATAGAATAAGCATTTGAACCCCTAGTAAAATTCCAAATGCAGAAACGATAGCCAGGACTTCATGGCCAGTATGGTTCACAAACCAATCATATCCCACAAAAACCGCCATCATAATTCCCACTAAAGTGGATAACAATCCTGTTCCTATGATCAATCTATGGCGAGTTTTGATCACTTCTAGCCCTTTATTTCCCCATTCCATACGTTTCCCCATGCTCTCCCCGTTCTTATTTTCTTTGATATCTAAACGCTTAACACGCCCAACCACTGAGATATCCCCATACACATGGATTCTGAAGACCCAGATTCGAACGCCGAATTTAATTTTGATAATTTCACAACACCCTCTGTAGTCGATTATGATGCCACTCTCATTCTGACACAAACAGTCGATCCATCTGGAAGTAGCGGAGTCCGTTTATATCAACTTGAAGATTCTGTCTTCGCGTTTACAACCGGTAGCCGCGATATTCATTCTGGAACCGGGTGGTCCGAATTTTTACTCGCGAAAGGAAATCTCAATCTACATCCTCCATCCTTCAACATGGACACTTTATCCGATTCAATCACCGATCTCTCTGTACACATATCTGAGAGTCAATTGGACGATGCCCTTGAACTGTATAAAACCCAATGCGTTACCGTAGTGGAATCGGCGTTATTTGATCCCACTTCAAAATATGAAGTTGTTTTTAGAGGGCCTATTGCATACGTCGAAGATTTCTCATGGCCCGAACCCCTTATTGATGCACTTTCCTCAGTTTTGAACCCCGACCAACTAGGTTCTGTGCCTCCCATTCTCCTTCAACACCGAGAAGGATTGGAAGACGATTCGTGGATTCAATTACGTGGTCACTATATGGCTCTACTCGAAATTCTATAATTCAACTCCCTAAACTTCTATTTTTTGTTTTCTTGAAGTAGCTTCTTCTCTAATCACTACGCCAAATCTTTCTGAACTAATGCCATATATCGTATTTCCTTCTTGAGTTCTATATTTTTTAATCTCACATACGGGTATGTCGTCCATTCTAATTTCCCAATCATCTAGGTATCTCACATCTATCCCTATAAATAGAATCTCACATTCTAGTTCTTCCTCTAGTACTGGAACTATTGTATGAGTGTATATCCCGTCTTCAAATCTAGGAGGGTCATAAAATGGGAGGTCCATTCCTGATTTTATGGATTGGTTTTCAATCCACCAATCTGGTAACTCTTCGCTCCCACTTACCATCATAAAGTAACTATGATCTTTCCATCTTCAACCCGCACGGGATATGAAGGAAGTTTAACAGATCTCCTTGACAGGCAAGTCCCCGTTTTTATATCATATTCCCAACCGTGCCATGGGCAGTTCAAGATTTTTCCTTCTTTTACCCAGTTCAGCCTAGTTTCTAGAGTTTCTCTATTAAACTCACCCTCAAACGTCCCTGTAAGGGTCCCTTCACACCAGGGCCCCCCTTGATGGGCACACCAATTAGCAAACGCATAATACTCCCCATCCAGGTAAAATACTCCCACTTCTCTTCCCTTCAATTCAACAAGAATTCTCTCCCCATCTTCTATCTCTGATACTTCTGCAACTATGTGATCGGTCATTAAATCCCGTACACCTCTTTGGCATTTCCTGACAATACTTTTTTTCTATCCTTTGCAGGTATATTCACCCTAAGGAATTTCTCCAAACCCTCTGGATGGTCAAAATCAAAGTGGGGGTAATCCGAAGAAAACATCATCCTATCAAATCCAATCACTTCCATTATTTTCCTCATGTCTTCTTGATTATTTGGTTCTCCAACGGGTTGAGTGGAGATATAGAATTGATCTTTAATATACTCTTCTGGAGTTTTTGTTAACATCGGTGCGTCAAACCTGCGGATTGAATGCACTTTGTTTAATCGATACATCATGTACGGGAGCCAGGTAACCCCCCCTTCTAAGAAAATGAATTTTAGATCTGGGAATTTTTCGGGGACTCCATGTTCGAATAGACTAGTCATTGTTAGGAAATGAGCATATGGGTGTGTTAATACATGCACTGCGAAGAATGATTCCACTCCTGCATTTTGTCTTGGAAAATCAACGATAAATCCACTATCATATGCATGATATGATACGGGGAGTCCCTTATCTTCCGCAGCCCGATATACCACGTCATATCGTGGGTCACCTAGTGGTGGGTTTGGACCTGTGTTGTCTATAAAAACCCCGATATATTGCTTTTCATCCGCCATTCTGTAAATTTCTTCTGCTGCCGCTTCTGGATCTTGCATTGCGACCGTTATCAGGCCATAAAAATGAGGATAATCGTCCAAATATTTCTGTAGGACTAAATCATTATATCCCTTCATGAGTGCAACAGCAAGTCGCGACATAGACGCCTTTCCCAATTTCCCAAACGAATTTATTATTGGATGGTCAATGTGGAACTCTTCGCATAATTTTTCATGAATATCTTCTGGCCCCGTAATCTGTCGCTTTTCTATTTTCCCCGCCATACTTCGGTCCCACCCTGAATCTGGAAGTGGGTTCCCAATATGGCCCTTTGTCATTATGCTTTTGAATGGCTCGTCAACCCATTTTGCAATTTCATCAGGTTTTACCTGGAGGTGAACATCCGTGTCAATGATCGTCTCTTTTTTTAGTGATAAATTTCTTTCATTTGCCATTTTAAGTATTTATTCCGATCCCCTCCGTAATAATTACACCGGATGGTGACAGAAAAATTTAATACCCCTGACTGATTTTTTCGATTAATTTTGCCAATTTGTCATAAAAGAAAGGTAAATATTTTTCTTCTTGGTCAATAGTGGGCCTGGCATTTGTTTCATTTATCACGACTCTATCTTTATTTACCAAGATATCTATCCCTACATATTTTATATCGAGTAAAGAAGCAACATCCTCTGCAATTTTTTGGATGGGTTCTGGCATTTCAGCCCTCACCGCAATTGCATCTCTATGGACATTTTTTTTCCATTTTTTACCTTCTAAGTTGCTATCTATAAATTTCCTTTCCACAGAACCTACATATTCTCCATCAATTACCATAACTCGGTAATCTCTCGCATCAGGGATGTATTCTTGAATTAAGAATGATCTGTCTCCGGTCTCTGCTCTATCTTGGACCAACCTAATATAATCTACAATCCCTTCAAATGAATCCACATCATCTACAAGCGCAATCCCCAACCCCCTAGTGGCTGAATTTGGTTTTATCACCATTGGATTTTCTATTTTTTCGTATGCATCTATTAATTCTTCCTCCCCAATGGGATTTGAAATCATGATGGTCGATGGGACATCAAACCCATTCTTATTCAGTATTGTTAGCACCCTCCCCTTATTCCTAGAAAGAACGACCGATTCCAATCCATTTACCCACGGAACTTCTAAAAACGCATCAATTACTCCACCTTCCATGATGCGGGATGGATATACAAAACCCACATCTATATCTTGGAACTCAATGGGATTTTCTTTAGAAATTGGTATTCCCCGTCCATAAACATCAATATATCTGGCTAGTATCCCCCGATCTTTGAGGGGATCTCTCATCCTGTTAAAGGTCTCCTCATGAGTGATAACTGCCAATTCGAGCATACTTTTCGTTGACCTCACTGAAATTTCAACGTTACTACTTTATCAGTTCTTGGCCACGTTCAACCACAATCCTGCATGGGGGGGATAACTTATTGTACGCCCGCCTTAGTGCTTCTTTTGTAACCTTCACTTGATCCACATCACAATAGACTGTAAAAACAATATCCCCTTTGTTCACCCTAGCGGCAGTTCCAACGGGTTTCCCAAAAGACAATCTCATACCATCAGAAACACGGTCTGCACCCGCCCCTGTAGCAACCTTATTTTCACGGAGAATTTGATGCGGGAATTTATTAAGTAAAAATGTGTAGTTCCCCTCTCCTAACTCTGCAGCTAAGTGGCGATTGGAAGTCAAACGTGCCGCTTCAAGAGAAGTATGTCGCAATTGGCATGCTTCTTCTACCTTTAAGCAAATTTTAACAGGGTAATCTTCATGAGATTTATGTACATCTCCCATGATATGTCGTACAATTCTCGATCCAGGAACTCCAGTTACGTAATCTCTCCGTGTATAGGCGACTTTATTCTTTTTCCTATACATGGAAGCAGGCTTTCGGGCCATAGTTACCAGAAAGGAGCTCTCACCCCTGGATAAAGGCTCCGAACTGTTCCTATCTTTTCACACCAGGTTTCCCCACGTTATATAAATTTTCCCCCATCGAACGACATCTGTCGGACAAGGTCTGACACACCTTTATTTAGCTACAGAACTCCAAATCCTATACTCCTGCTTAAAACCCATCGCAGCGGTTATCACAACCGCTGTTCGCCTCGACAACAGGAACAGCGGGAGTGGGTGCCACATACAGCAAATCATGGCTGATCTTATTGGCACCGTTTCTATCCCCCAAAGTGCCAACTTTGTTCACTCATCACCTAACAAAATACCACGCCATTTCCCCATTATCTCCTTTTTCAATTCGGGAGATTCCTCTGCAACTTTCGCGAAACTATCTTTTCGCACACCTATTCTATTTCTATTTCCCTAGTTTCAAAACCTTCTTCAATTTTTGGACACGTTACCACTAGAATTCCATTTCTATATTTTGCCTCCACTAACTCTGAATTTCCAATTTTTGGAAGTACAATTTGTTCATCGACTTCTAGATCTATGTTTTTTGCGTTAACCAGGAGGACAAATCCATTACATTTAATTGATATCTCTTCCTTTTCAAATCCTTGTAGGTCCACTGTAATTATCATCTCCCCCTCCAACTCTTGAATGTCTGTTTGGATCCCCGAACCACTTTGGATTTGCCCCCCATCTCCCATTGAGCCCATCATTGAGCCCATCATTGCCTGAATCTCTTCAAAAATATCTTCGAAAGGATCGTCAAAATCGCGCATTTTACACCCTAAGAAAAGTTATGTATCAGCTTAAGTTTTGCATTCTGATTTAGTTTACCTTCCCATTCCCATTCCCATTGTTTTATCTGTTAAACTCATGCTTTCCCCCTGGCCACATTCATTAACTATGGCACGAATCGCATCTATATTTTCAGGAACCACATCTGCTTCTTGATGTATGGCTTGGAACAAATATACCTCTTCATCTTTAACTGAGACCGATTCATCCCATACACAATTTTCCCACAAATCCCCCCGCGGCCGTCCCAAGTCTAGAGCCAATTCTTTAAGCCCAGCGATCCCCTTTATTCCTTCTTCCGCCGCAACCATATGGATTCTAGACTCTCCAGATAGCAATTTACACATGTCCTCTTTACTTGTATCTTTTTTCAATGTTATGTTCACCACATGGACGTGCATTAGTGTTGTAGGAACCTTCAGAGCAAGTGTATCTATGTTTATATTTGGAAGGACGCTCTTAACATCTGGCCCATGGTGAGATGGGAGGTATACTGGATCTAAGATCACATCATTGATTGGTCCTTTCCCGGGTTGGCCTGGATCTGCCCCTCTGCGAATCAATGTAACGCGAACTTGGTCAATTCCGAATGTCTCTTCTATAGGGGTTAGTAACCTAGCCAATCCCGTTGAATTGCATGAGACAACTCTTACCAAGTTCTTTCCAATTGAGTTTTCAAAGTTAGCCCTCGCGTTAAAACTGGACTCTACTGAATCTTTTGCTTCACCACCTTGTACTATTGTAGGGATTCCCATTCCCTTATACAATTCATAATTCCTAACCCCCACTCCTGAAGGAGTCGCATCCACTACTACATCCGCACCGTCTAACATCTCTTCCACAGTACCTTCGAACTCGATGCCCGCATCTGTAAATGATTTTTTTGATTCTTTAATCACGTACAATGGATATTTTTTCCCCACTGCCGTTTTGGCTTCATGATTCGGTCTAGTTTTTGAAACTCCTATCAATTTCATGTCTGGCTGTTGGACCACTGCATCAGCAACCCGTTTGCCTATCGTACCATACCCATTAACAGCAACATTGATCATATGTCCGATGTCCATTCCTATCGACAAAACGATTTCGGGGTTGTGTTTGTGGCATTTGACCCCTGCATTTCTTTAAAAAAGGCTATCTAAGTTGGTATTAATTATCATAGTATGCTCCTCAAACAAGCCTCTTTCACAGCACTTTCCCAATGCATGGGAATTCAACAAGGGGAGTCTTGCCTCATAATCACCGATTCTGTCTGTAAAGATATAGGGGAATGTCTCTATGAGGTAGCTTTGGATCTTACCACTGACGTCACTCTATTACTTTATCCTCCTGGAAATCAACATGGAGAAGAACCCCCTTCGGATGTGGCAGCCGCCATGCTAGAATATGACATTTTTCTAGCCGCAACTAGTAAAAGCATCACTCATACTAGGGCTAGAACCGAAGCAACCAATTCTGGATCTCGTGGTGCAACTTTACCCGGAATAACCAAAGAAGTGATGACAAAAGGCCTGTGTTCCAACTATGATGCAATCCGTTCCACGTGCGACGATTTAATCCGTACCCTCGAGGGCTCCAAAACCATTCGTCTAACATCCCCTTCAGGAACTGACATTGAGTTCCATCTAGGTTCTCGTAGTTGGCATTCTGACCATGGTATAAATCACAACCCTGGAGATTTTTCCAATTTGCCTGCCGGAGAGGTCTATATCAGCCCCATCAGTGCAGATGGAAAATTCGTCGTCGATGGCACTATGATGCCCCACGGACTTTTAAAAGAACCAATAGAATTTGAAGTCTTAGATGGCTATGTAACTTATATTTCTGATAACGACATTAAAAATCAAGTCGAAATCGCCGCAAAAGATGTTGGGAAAAATGCATATAATTTGGCCGAGCTAGGAATTGGAACCAACCTCGATGTTGTTGAATTAATCGGATCTGTTTTACTAGATGAAAAAGCAGCAGGAACTGTCCATGTGGCAATAGGAGATGACAAAGGAATTGGGGGTGATGTAGAAGCACCATTGCATCTTGATGGGATCATTCGAAACCCCTCCATTTATGCAGATGGCGTTAAAATCAGTCTACCTTCCCCCTCCCCATAACTGTAACACATCATCACTAATACACACCCCAATAGATGCACCATTTGCTCTCCTACTGTGGAACTCGACCATACGATATTGCATACTACTAAAGACACCCTCACTTTACAATGTCCTGATTGCAATTATGTCTATAAAAACCACATCCCATCTCCAAAATTAATTAATTGCAATGTTATTGTTTCTCAACATGAAGATTCTATCTCCACTACAATCCCACTCTCCCAAGACACTATTCTTCAGCTGGGAGATGAATTCATAGTCGACACCGAAGAAGCAATTTTCG
>JAKURE010000024.1 GCA_022450005.1 Halobacteriales archaeon | reverse complement strand
AGTGATTAAATTCGAAGAGTTTCCATTGGCGATATTGGAGAGAGTTTTCATCGAACAGGGAGTTACGAGCATGCCGTTAGTATGGAAAGATCCACTAGCGATAGTTGCCCCTATATTTCGGTTATCGTGGACTTCGTCTGCGAGACCAGTGACCTCGCTTAAAGAATAATTAGCTTCTTGTTGGATATTTATTTTAGATGCATCAGAGAGAACTAAATGGACCTCTACATCGGTGTTTGAGAGTAGTTCCAGCGTTCGAATGCCGTATAGTTGGCCAGTGGCACCGGTCATTCCAAGAATAAAACGTTCGGTCATGGAGTATAGATAGAGGCGCAAGAGTTATGAGAGATTCGATTTGGATAGTTTAGGGCGTAAGGGAAGGTTTTACATGAAAAGGGGCAGTAGAGGCAGATGTGCCCATAGAAATAACAAAAAAAGATGGACAAACTGTGCATTTGTGTGAAACGTGCGGGGAGCATTTTGAGGACAAATTCAAGGCCGAGGACCATGAACAATATTGCGGTCCTCGGTGTTCTATGTAATTTGGAAATGGAATGGAAGATGGATGAAGCGACATATCTTTGTTTAGTTAAGAGAATCGTAGGGTGATGTCAAGAGTAAAAAAGGTGATACACACATGCATTTGGGTGTCAGATATAGAAGATACAAAAGCATTTTACATGGAAGGTTTGGGATTGAGTCACACTTGGGGTTTTACAGGTGGAGATGGGGTGGAAAATTTTTATATTGCAGGGGAAGAAGGAGGTGCAGAGATTCAATTTAAATACAGGCCGTATAGTTCCCCCGAATCTGAAAAAGTGGGCATAGGGATGCGAAGGGAAATGGGCCAAAAATGTTTGCGGTTGGCTAACGAATATAAAGTAGGCATGGATCATATGGCATTATCGGTGCAAAATGTAAATGAAATGGTTGAAGAGATGGTGAAAAAAACAGGATGCAAGGTTGTAATTGAACCTTTTCAAAATGATGAAACTGGAGTTAGAGCTGCGTTTATTGAAGACCCGGATGGGTATGTTGTGGAATTGGTCCAATATCTTGAAAGCGGGACTAATTCCAAGGTTTGATTCATTTCGAAGGACTCAAAACATTGAAGTTGTTTCCGGGCGTCTATATCGCATGGAGTCAGAGATAGCAGAAATCAATGCCCTCATTGGTCGTGAAGTTTATTCGAAAAATGGCATTTCCGTGGGGGAAGTGGCAGATGTGCAGATAAGCATAGAAGGGGAAGGGAGTCATGTCAATGGATTGAACATTATGGATGTCAACGAAGAATTGTTCAAGGGGTGGGACCTAAATGGAAAAGGAATTAAGGTTCCGTACAGGTGGGTTAGGTCTGTGGGAGATATTATTATTGTCAATGATATTATTGAGAAGGTTGCTTCTAAAGATCAGACGGACGAATAGAAAACTTTTAGAAAGAGGCAGAATGGTTTTCCCTTGGCGTATTATGAGATAGTTTGAAAAAGTATTTCATTGTGTCAATGTTACACAGTTTAGGGCCGGTAGCTTAGTCAGGCAGAGCGACGGACTCTTAATCCGTAGGTCAGGGGTTCAACTCCCTTTCGGCCCGTCGAGAAGTGAAGAGATGGAAATATACCCTTGGGAATGGAAAATAACCCATGGCAGTGGACCCTTCTAAAGATCATAGGGCGAATTATGACTACACTGGGGGAGACATCCACAGATCGGACCTTGTTGAAGAACTGGATGGGTTAATTGAAGGAGAAGTTAGGTTTGACACATACACACGTCACCTGTATGCAACCGATGCTAGCATATACGAAGTCACCCCCATTGGGGTTGTATTTCCAAAATCTACCAAGGATGTTGCTGCAGTGGTGACTCATTGTTCAGAGAAATCGATACCAGTTCTTCCCAGAGGGGGTGGCACATCTCTTGCAGGGCAGGCTGTAAATGAAGCAGTTGTTCTTGATTTTACAAAATACATGAATGAGATCATAGAAATAGATGCCCCAAATAGGGCAATGCGAGTTCAACCTGGTGCCTATTTGGGAACGATAAATGCAGAATTGAAACCGCATGGATTAAAATTTGCCCCAGATCCCGCATGGGCGGATAAAAGTGCAATAGGTGGTGCCATTGGGAATAATTCGACAGGGTCACATTCATTGGTCTACGAGAAAACTGATGCATATATTAAATCGTGTGAAGTTGTACTTTCAGACGGTACGATACACAAATTTGGCAAAGTCCCAATTGAAGATCTCGAAGGGGCCACAGAAGGAGAGGGAATTATACAAAATGTGTATTCGAAAGTATACAAAGTGCTAGAAGAGAAAGACGAGATCGAAAAGAAATATCCGGAGCTTAACAGAAATGTATCAGGTTATAATCTAAAGCGAATATGTGAAGAGTCTCTTGAGGGAGAAGTGAATATGTCCCATCTGATCTGCGGTAGTGAGGGGACTTTGGCTATTGTAACAGAGGTTGAGATAGCATTGGTTGAAATACCAAAGCGTAAGGAAGTGATTCTGTTTGCATATGAAAATTTGAAAACATCCATGGAGGATGTCTCTTTGATTTTAGAACATGGTCCTGCTGCAATCGAAGTGATGGATAAGATACTACTAGATTTAGCAAGAGATACCATAGAATTTAAAAATATAACAGAGTCCATTCCAGAAAAAATGGAATCCATACTTTTGGTTGAATTTTATGTCAATTCGAAGAAAGAAGGGAAAGAAAAAGTAAATGCATTGATTAAAGAAATTGTTTCGGTGGGAGAAGATGGAGAGGGAATTCAAAAAAGAGCAAAGTATTCAGTGGTGGCTCGTGACGAACATGAACAGGTAAAATTTTGGAAGATGAGAAAGGCAGGACTGCCCATTTTGTTGTCTCGTACGAGTGATGAAAAGCACATAGCGTTTGTAGAAGACTTGGCAATACCAGCAAAACATTTGCCAGAATATGTCGAACGATTTCAGAAAATACTAGAAGACCAGGGGACTTACGCTAGTTTTTATGCCCATGCTGGCCCGGGGGTTTTGCACGTCCGTCCACTAATAAATACTAAAACGGAGAATGGGGTCAAAATGATGAATTCGATTGCAGAGTTGGCTACGGATTTGGTAATCGAATTTGGAGGAGCCATTTCAGGAGAGCATGGAGATGGGAGGTCCAGGACCCAATGGAATAAAAAATTATATGGAGATCTGATTTGGGAAATGTTCCGAGAATTAAAAACTGCATTCGATCCAGAGTGGATATTAAATCCGGGGCAAGTTTGTGGAGACATAAAACTGACAGAGAACCTTAGATTTTCTCCAGAATACGCCCCATCAACTAGTTTTGATCCTAAATTAAATTGGCCAGGTGTAAATGGATTCCAAGGAATGGTGGATTTATGCCATGGGTGTGGAGGTTGCAGAGGGGGGCAGATTGAAACGGGAGGGGTCATGTGTCCCACATATAGGGTATCGAAAGAAGAGAGTACCACGACTAGAGGGAGAGCAAATCTACTACGTCTTGCTATGAGTGGTAGATTGGAAGGGGGTGCGTTTGATCCGGAATTTATGCACGAGGTGATGGATTTATGCATTGGGTGCAAGGGGTGTAAAAAAGACTGCCCTAGTGGTGTGGATATGGCAAAATTGAAAATTGAAATCACAAATGAGTACCGTAATCGGTATGGAACAAAGTTTAGAGATAGAATATTTTCAAATATAGAGATATTAATGGTAGTAGGGAGTGCACTTTCCCCATTATCAAATTGGGTTTTACGAAATGAAATAGTGAAGATGTTATTGGAAAGAGGAATGGGCATTGGACGTGATCGTGACCTCCCTATTTTCCATCGTCAGACATTTGTGAAATGGTTTGAGGGGAGGGGGTCAAAAAGTTCGGAAGGGGGTCTTCGAAAAGTGTTGTTAGTTCCAGATATATTCACAAATTACACACACCCCGAGACGGGAGTGGCTGCTACCAAAGTTTTGGAAGCGTCAGGGGCTTCTGTGCAGATGGCAAGGGGGGTTGCAGACACAGGGAGGGCGTCATATTCAAAAGGGTTCATAGAAAATGCGAGAAAAATAGCTAGGGGAAATGTGGAAGTATTAGCACCATTTGTAGAGGAAGGGTGGGACATAGTCATAGTCGAACCGTCTGAAGCGGAGATGGTGTCAGTGGATTACCTAGATTTACTTAGAGGGGAATCGGTGTTAAAAGTTTCAGAGAACACATATGATATTTGTGAATATATAGATAAATTCGGAGATATGAGGCGGTATAAAGAACCAAGAGACCATTTGGTGTATCATGGACATTGTCATCAGAAGGCATCGGGTAAATCGAAACATGCAGTGAATATACTTAGAAAAGTGGGATACACAGTCGATGATATCGATTCGGGTTGTTGTGGGATGGCAGGATCTTTTGGTTATGAGGCAGAGCACGTTTCGATGAGTAAGTCTATCGGGCAGATTTTATTTGACCAAATAGAGTCGGGGGCTGAAGGAACGTTAATTACATGTGGAGCGTCATGTAGGGCCCAGTTGGCAAGTTATTTTTCAGAAGAGCCGATGCATCCGATTGAAAAAATCGCAGAAATATTAGTGGATTAAGTCACACAAAATGCCCAATTAGAATGGGACGTCTGGATAGTCTTGTTCCTCTCCTTGAGGTCCAAATGGATCGTACTCAAATCCCCCTCCTGCAGTTGCATAAACTTCATTGATTTCATCTATTTCCATTACCATTCGGTGACGAATGGCCTGAATTGTCATAGGAGAAATACCACAGCCACTGCACATTCCCCCAAGTCTAATCCAAACTTCGCCAGTATCTTCGTTTATATCCTCTATCGCCGCATCCCCACCGTGCATTGCGATTTGAGGGAAGTTTCGGGTGAGAAATAGAGTGATTTTACTTCGTACATCAGGGGTGTCTGCTTCTGTAGACATATTAGCAATTATTCTTTGAGTTCAACGGGCATATTCTTATCTAAACTACTTTTTGGGCTAGTTACTACTTCAAAAAGCTTTTTCATCATCGTAGGGTGTTATAGATTATGGGAGGAATTCTCGAGAGGGTGGAAGACTTTATTTCGGGAGATCAGGTACTAGTTCTGTTCTATCCATCTACCGCAGAATATGAGAAATATGTAGAAAGTGTGGGAAAGGGCGTAGTGGTTGTTGGAAGGGAAAATGTATGGGGTGCAGAAGATTTTATTGAGCTGCCACTTGAATTTGAAGATATTAAAGAAAAAATTCGTTTTGGCCTAGAGGGGGCAATTCGGAATGGGATGGTCTCGGATGGGGATGATGTCGTTTGTATTTCTAAGTTATTTTCTAATGAGCTAGATTCAATTATGAAAGTTCGGGTAGAAGAGTCTCAGTTGAGTTCAGGGATATACGCGTTTTTCTTGAATTCTAAATCGGACGCAGGTGTTATTAGAGATGTATTGGAATTGGTTATTGAACTAGGTAAAAAGGGACAAAATGGAGAACCGGTTGGGGCATTATTTACAGTAGGGGATGCGGGAAAGGTGATGAATAAATCATGTCCTTTGTCATACAACCCATTTGAGAAATCTCATGTTCATGTAGGGGATTCAATTGTCAATGTTATGTTAAAGGAGTTTTCTCGGTTGGATGGTGCTTTTGTTATTTCAGATGAGGGAAAAATCGTATCTGCGTACAGGTATTTAGAAGCGTCTTCAGAGGGTCTGAATATCCCAAAAGGTCTGGGAACGAGGCACATGGCAGGAGCAGCAATAAGTAAAGACACTAGCGCGATTTCAGTTGTTCTTTCAGAATCGGATGGACTAGTTAGGTGTTTTAAAGGTGGAGAGTTGGTGTTGGAAATAGACCCAGAGGCATACTAATATGCAAATCGGAGAACAGATTCTATCACTTTTTTCAGAGGAGATGGTATTAATCTCATTTTTGCTGATAGTAGGTGCAATTGTAGCACAAGTCATTGCCCGTAGGAGTAAAAAAATTCTTGAAAGTATTGGAATTCCAGAAGCGGTAGAGGGAACTTCACTAGAAAGGACGATGGGGAAATTGGGAACCTCTACTGTTGTTATGGTTTCAAAAATAAGCATGTGGCTGATCATAGGAGGAACTGTGTTACTTGCATTGACCATATTAGATGTAAACTATAGTCAAAGGGTTGTAGAGACTACTGCAGATATTTTCCCATCCATATTTATTTCTCTATTGATATTTTTGGCAGGTTTTGTGCTAGGGGACAAAGCAGAAATTTTGGTTGCAAGAAGCTTAAGAGGTATAAAAGTTTCAGAAGTTGGAATCATTCCTAAGATCGCAAAATATAGTGTGATATATATTTCAATTTTGATAGTTCTAGGGCAGCTAGATGTGGCCACAAATGCCCTTGTGGTTCTTTTAGGAGTGTATGCACTGTCCATTGTTGCATTCTCGGCAGTGGCATTTTCAGATATGCTAAAATCTACTGCAGCAGGATTGTACCTAGTTCTTACACAACCATATGTTATTGGGGATGAAATTAGAGTAGGGGATACTGAAGGTATTGTTCAAGAGATAACAATACTCATGACACGAGTAGAATCGAGAGATGAAGAATGCATGATACCCAATGATCGTGTGTTCCGAGAAGGTGTGTCAACAAAAATTAATCGCGATTAGATAGTATTTTTGCAGGGATTCCCGCGGCGAAGGAACCATTAGGGAGATCTTTCGTTACGACAGAATTGGCACCCACTTGGACGTCATCCCCTATACAAACTCCAGGTAAGATTACAGACCCCGCTCCGATCATAGTACGTTCCCCAATTGTTACTTCCCCGATACGGCATTCGTCTTGGAGGAATTCGTGACAAAGTATTGTTGCATCATAGCCAATAATAGTATTACTACCAATGGAGATTAATTCAGGCCAAAATACATCGGGAGTGGACTCTAGACCCCAAGAAACTCCAGCTCCAATAGTCACACCTATGAGTCGAAAAAGCCAGTTTTTTACTCTCAAACTGGGAGAATATCTAGCCAGATAAATAATAGTAAAATTAAACATTACAGATATAGGATTTCTAAAAGAAGTCCACATCCAAAGTGAATTCTGAGCCCCAGGGGTGGGAAAACGAGTTAGTCTCTGGTGGCGGGGAGTATCAGGTTGATCTGTTGTAGTGGGCACAATGTGAGTTGGGAATTAAATAATTTAACCTACTCGCTAAGCGCAGTTGAGTTTAGATATTTGGAGAGTGCCTCGGAGAGGTAATCTGCCGCAGGTATTTCTGCAAGTTCAACATACCGGGCTATTTCACGGGTAGAAGAAGTCGGCGTGTCTATTTTTTCTTCTAAAATAATTGTAGGGATGCGACTGATGTCATATTCATCTACCAATGGTCCTTGTTTTTTACCATCGGGTAAACGATCTACGGGATATTGTTCTATGCAATTGGGATTGATATTTGCGGCAGACAGTGCTGCAGAAAAATTGGGTAGTTGTGCCCTACAATCTTTACAGCCATCATCGCACCAAATTTTAAATACAAAATTGGAATCTAGTTTTGATAGCGCGGTTACAGTTTCCAGATGATCTGAAGCATTCCAAATTGGGTTGGGAGTCATGGAATCAAGAGTCATTGTCATTAGAAGGGGTCTTCAAGTGCTTTAATACATTTGTTAAAGAGAATAATTAAATTAAAAATTCGGACTCCAATAATCGAATGGTAATCCGAAAGTTTGGGTCGGGTTGGAGAAAATCAAGGGTGGATAATTCGTCCCTTGTGGTTGAAATTGGTCGTGTTAGTTTTAAAGTTTCATTGGATGATAAAAGACAATATATTTTGAGGAATTTTTTTGAATTTCGGGGGTGAATTTCTTCGTTTCGAATGGCGGTTGCCAATTGTCGCGAAAGCCACTCTTTTTTATGGACACTAGGCTCGAGTACTAGTGCTTCTTTCACGTAGCGTGATAAATACCAATTTAGATCATTAAGCAAAGATACAGCCGCTCCAAGGCTAATGGTGGTGATGTCTATGGAATTTTCAAAGGGGATAGTAAGAGAATATGGAGAAAGTGCGTTTCGAGACACCTCGTGTTCCATCAAGGTGTTGAATAAATCCACAGGTTCTGTGCCGATTAGACGTACTTCCGTCACTATGAGGAGAGCATGGTCACGATAGTTTTTAAGGAGATCATTTTGAGAAGGGATTGCGAGAATGGGCTAGAAGGTATATAACTCGCCAGAAACAACCCGGTCGGTGATGGTGTGAATGGCATCTAGATTGGCATTCACTATATCAAAAATTTGAGATTCCTCTGCTTCACTCAAAGAGTCCCCGTCGGTAGTTACTACTTTAATATCTGCAACATGGGGTTGATCGATGGGGGCACTTATCTGAGATAATACACGAATGGAAACATCTTTGATTCGGGTGGGAGGGAATGAATCTACTATTTTATTTGCAACATCATTAGAGAAGAGATTATAGATTTTTCCAACATGATTCACAGGGTTTTTTCCAGAAGTCGCTTCCATTGACATGGGCCTATTGGGAGTGATAAGTCCATTGGCTCGATTTCCACGTCCTACAGAGCCGTCATCTCCGTGCTCGGCACTAGTTCCAGTTACTGTTAGATAAAGGTTGTTTACATTAGAAGGGTCGTCATAGATATCGGCAGTATTTACAAAAATTGTTAGATCTTTTTCGGTGTATTTTCGCGCCAAGTCATGGGCACTTTCGTTGATCTGATGAAGAATATCTTGGTAATGGTGCATATCGTCAACATATCGATCTACCAATGGTGCTGCTATGGTCAATTGTAGTTTGTCATTCTCTCGTAATCCCATCACTTTGACGTCAGGCCCAATTGCGGGTTGCTTCGTGTGGAAATTGGTATTGAGTTCCCGTTCAACATTTAGTACAATGGTCTCGGTTTCAGAGAGAGGTGCATGGCCAACACCGAAGCTGGTGTCATTGGATAAAGGAACGTTTCCAAGCGATCCGAAGACGTTTTGGAGGGCACCACTACCTTCTCCAAATTTAACACTGAGTTTGACCCCAGTTTTAACATTTAATTCAGGAATGGTTTCTTGTAAATAATTTTTTGTGGCTTTTGTGGCTATGTCGATTACAGGAATAGAAACACCTTCATAGGTAGTGGTGGCGCGACCTACCACGATGATTTCTATGGGTTTGAGAATTTCACCCCCTCCAAATTTTTTGATTGAATTTCCCGCTACAAGTTGTGCTTCGTCTGTATTGTGATGAAGTATTTTCCCAAATTCTTGTAGATAGAATTGACAAAGACTTCGAGAAACGGCTTCTGCAATTCCATCGCAAATTGAATCGGGATGTCCGAGTCCTTTTCTCTCTACAATTTCTATAGATTCATCCTCTACTGAAGAATGATTTAAAGAACTGATTCGTATATTCCGATTCGTCATATAGTCCAAAGATAGATCGTACATGGTTTATGTATCTTTGGAACTGTCAAATGCCGAAAATAAGAGGTAGGATGGGCAGATAAAACAAAGAATCTTGTTCTTTTCCAAATCAATTTATTTATGTGTAGAACAGCTCTCGGGTATTCTATGACCATTGGAGATGGAGATATCGTGGAGATTGAATTCACCGCTAGAACGAAACAAAGTGGGGTATTGATCGATACAACAAAAGAGGAGGTTGCGGAAGAAGAGGAAGTGAACACAGAAGAACAAAAGTGGGGACCAAGAAAAATAGTAATTGGAGAAAATCATACGTTTAAATCTGTAGAAGAGTCCATACGTGAAAAGAAAGTGGGGGAGGGAGAAACCATACAAATTCCCACTGCAGATGCATTTGGAGAATATGATTCTGAGTGGGTAAAAACAGTGAGTAGTGATAAGATCCCTAAAGATGATCGATATCCAGGGGCCAGAACGACTATTGATAATCATCAAGTGCAAATTGAAACGATAGTGGGGAAACGGGCGCGTGTTAATTTCAATCATCCCCTTGCGGGGGAAGACATTGAATATGAATATACAATAGTGAAAGTTGTTGAAGACCCTACAGAGAGGGCGAAGTCGCTAATAGAGATATACGTAGGGGTAGAGTTGGAAGTGCAGATTGAAGAAAATAAAGAACACGGAAAAACTCTAGTTGTGGAGTCAGATCCGATGTTATCATTCAATCAAAATTGGTTGTTCACAAAAAATCAAATTGCAAATATGTTGATTGAGAAAATAGAGGTTGAGAGAGTCATAATTAAGGAAACTTTTGAGAAAATAGTAGCAGTCGAAGAAGAATAAGATACCAGAGGAGAAGTTTATATACAGGGGAGTTCCCTAAACAGCAGATGCGCGAGTGCCTCATCACTACAAAGGGGTTATCACGGGAAGAAATCGTAGAGGTACTCGATCACGCTGAGAAAATTGAGAAAGATCCTGCTTCATATTATGGAAGTCAGTCTGGAAAAATAATAGGGTTGTTATTTTACGAACCGAGTACGCGTACAAGAATGAGTTTTGAGACCGCGATTAAACGGTTGGGTGGAGATACAATTAGCATGGGATCTGTGGAAAATTCTAGTGTGGTCAAAGGGGAAACTCTAGCGGACACTATCCGAGTGGTTGCAGGTTATGTAGATGCGATAGTCCTACGGCACCCCAAAGAAGGTGCTGCAAGAATGGCTAGTGAATTCATAGATATTCCTTTGATTAATGCAGGAGATGGTGCGGGTCAACACCCCACACAAACATTATTGGACCTATATACAATTAGGAAATCTGCAAAACTAGATGGTTTGAATATAGGAGTCATGGGGGACTTGAAATATGGAAGAACCGTTCATTCTCTGGCACATTCGATTACTAAGTTTGATTCCCAATTGAATTTCATCAGTCCGGAAGGTTTGCAATTGCCAGATAATGTCAAATATGATCTCGAAAGGTCGGGTGCAGAGATATATGAACACACAGATCTTGATGAAATTTTGGACACATTGGACATATTGTATGTTACCCGAATTCAACGGGAGCGATTTCCAGATGAAGAAGAGTATCAGAAGGTTTCGGGTAAATATAGAATAAGCAAAAAAACTTTGGAAAATGCTCCGAAACATTTGAAGATCATGCATCCACTTCCCCGGGTAGATGAAATTTCACCGGAAATAGACAGAACGGAGCATGCAATATATATTGAGCAAGCGCACAACGGATTAGTAGTCAGAATGGCGTTATTGGATCTAATGTTAAAATCATGACTGATAAAGAACTCCATATAAATAAAATTGAAAACGGGACGGTGATTGACCATATAAAGGCAGGTCAAGGCCTGAATGTGTTATCTCTTCTGGGAATTGAGGGATCGGATGGGGAATCGGTTAGTGTTATTATGAATTTTGGTAGCAGTACAGTGGGCAGTAAAGATATTGTGAAGGTTCAAAATAGAGAATTGAGTCAGGATGAATTGGATGTCCTATCGCTCATATCTCCGAATGTGACAATAAATATTATATCAGATTATGAGGTTTCATCAAAGCATAGGGTCCAGCGCCCGGAATATGTGGTGGGAGTATTGAATTGTCCAAATAGAAATTGCATCACCAATGGTAAGGAACCAATAGATTCTAAATTCGATGTAAAAGATGAAGTGATTGGTTGTGAATATTGTGGGACGCATATTGAAGATGTCACCCAACATCTCGCGTGAAATAAAATACAACAATTGCTTAATAGTAGGGAAGAATAATATCAAAGATATGGTATTGAAAGAGGGAGACAAAGTGATCTTGCGCGATGTGCACAGTAAATATGATGGTGAAACAGGGATAATAAATGGGATTATGGAAACCATGTTTGGATCTAGTAATTATAATATTAAATTCGAAGATGGGCAGGAGAGTGGTATTGGAGAAGGGGCGCTAGAACTAGTGGTGGAAGAAGATACAGAAGAGTAAGATAGAGTTAGAAATAACTGAAATTATTGAATTTATTTGAGAAATGATGGAGCACAGAAATAAGATACTATTGATATCCACAATTGGGTGGGGACTAGTTCAGGCGACTCAATTTGTTTTCCCCCCAATTCTCCCAAACATAATAGAAGATTTGTCCATTACAGTATTTCAGGCAGGAGTTGCAATGACTGTTCTAAACGTCGCATATGCATTCGGGATGTATCCCGGTGGTAAATTTTCGGATCAGCTGACAAGAGTAACTTTGATCATTTTTGGAATTGGAATGACCATTGCGGGATTGATATTTATAGGTAGTTTACCAATTTATGCGGCATTTTTGGCAGGGGTTGTAATTCTTGGGTTTGGGAGATCTACTTTTTCGATTCCAACGAGGACGAGAGTGGCAGAATTATTTGGAGAGAGGAAGGGCAGGGCTCTTGGAATTCTATTTATAGGAACGGAATTGGGAGGATTAATTGGGTCGGGTCTTGCTCTCATAATAGTATATCTAGTGATATCATGGCAATGGGTTTTCGTGCCTCTTGCGATTGGATTGGCAATTACAGGAATTGCATATCATAGATCATCTCAAGAAGAATATTTAATTGGAAAAGTTTCACTGGACATCAAAGATACTACAAGGAGAATTTGGAATTCAAAAGGACTTCTTGGGTTAATTATATCATATGGATTACTGTGGGTTGCCACATTAAGTGTGCTGACATTTTTGCCGTTGTATTTACAAGAGGCAAAGGGGTTTTCTCCAGAGCTGGCAACTGTGGTATTTGCGTTTTTATTCATAGTGGGAATAATTACCAAACCGGTTGCAGGAGAAATTTCAGATAGAATTGAACGGCCAAAGGTCGCATTGGGGGGTTTGTTGTTATCGATAGGGGCTATGATATGGCTAGTTATCGCCCCTTCTCCAACATATGTTGGACTAGCGGTAGTGGCATTTTCCATAGGATACAAAGCCCAACCTCCAGTAATAGAATCTCTTTTGGTAGATATGATGGATGAACAATACAGAGGAGGAGACCTAGGAGCGGCAAAGACCATCGCTACAGGGATAGGTGCGATGGGGCCGCCATATATAGGGGTTGTTGTGGATAAGGCAGGTAATGATGTTGCATTTCTTGGATTGGTTGGATTTAAATCTGCGTCGGCTTTGATAAT
>JAKURE010000023.1 GCA_022450005.1 Halobacteriales archaeon | reverse complement strand
ACCCGGGGAGGACATGGGGTCTGAAAATAACAATGGGGTAATTACTTGGGCGGCTTCTATTGCGGTATCTCCTTGGATCAGGCCTTGTCGCATAAATTCTCCCCTAGATGCTGCTGCCCATTCCTTCGCACTTTTTCCCTCCTCATCGAATGTAATTGTGCGCGATATATTTGATCCAATCGCAACACCCTTGTTATTTATCCCCATTTTTACAGCAGTGGAACCTGCAGCGGCAACCATTAAAACATTATTTCCATCTTCGTGCTCTTCTACTCTAATCACGTTCACTTGCTGATTCTCATAACAATTTTCCCCCGTAAATTCACTGGATCCCTTCTTGTCTGATTGCTTAAAGAAAATGGTCTCTCCTGTCGCAGAGGCCTCTCCGGCGGCAATAGCAACCGTACACCCATCTGGAGTGATATTCTCTTCAAACAAATTAAATGCTAACAGATCTATGTATGTAACCGAAGCCGATTTGGCCATGCTTTTAATTTCCATCTTGGTTAGGTCTGGCAATCGGTGGGAATTTTCTCGAACCGCGGCACGTATCTCTCCTCTATCTATCCCTCTATCTCTCGCTGAGGTCCAAAAATTCTTCAGGTTTTGCCCAATGGCCCACTTAAGCATCTCTCCTCTTTTTTCACCTTTCTTTACAGCTTCTCTCCGATTCATACTATCTGACATTTTGAAAATATTATTATTTTAATTATTTATAGATCTCGCCTTTTATTTATCTATAATTTTTGTATTCTCCGAGCGGTTCCGTTAGTTTTCTTGGAGAGTTCCAAGGCATACTATCTACGTCAACAAGAGTTCCGTACCCTCTTTCACCAACTACTTCTCCGTTCTCATATACGACACTACCTCTAACTACCGTCATTGTAGCTTTACCTGTGAATGTTTCTCCATGGAATGGTGTCGCCGTATTCTTAGAATGGAGGTTCTTCCTATCTAGAGTCCAAGTTTCATTTAGATCAAAGACGGTGAAATCTGCATCAGTTCCAATTCGAAGGGATCCTTTCTCTGGATACATTCCCCAAACCTCTGCGGGTCTTTTACTGTGCATCTCAACCCATTTTTCCAATGTGAGCTTTCCGTCGTTTACAAAAGTGAGCATTGCTGCAACTTCTGATTCCAATCCGACAAATCCTGAGATGACATTCCATGTGTTCTGGAATGGGTCGTCCATTCCTTTCTCCTCACCCGTGTGAGGTGAGTGATCTGTTGCTATGCAATCAATCCCTCCGCCATGGATTCCGATATCCCAAAGCATGTCTTGTTCAATCTGATCTCTGATTGGCGGTTGAATTCGAGCAACATTCCCTTTCTCTCGCATGACTTCTTCATTCCACCAAAGATAATGCGGCATAGTTTCAGCTGTTACATTAATGCCTCTCTTCTTAGCATCGAGTACTTGTTGAGCACCAGATCCAGAAGCCAAATGGAATTCATGTATTGGGCATCCCGTATGCTCAGAAAACAATATAGTTCTTGCAACGGCTTCCCTTTCACACACAGGCGGTCTAGACAATGAATGGTCTATTGGTTCATTCCTGCCTTCTGCTTTAAATTGTGCTTCATAATGTTTTAGGATCTCGTCATCTTCTTCGTGGAATCCTAGCCGCTTCCCAGTTTTTGCGATTGCATGCATCGCATCAAGAAGTTCTCCATCGTTTGGAGGTGGAATTGCTCCAATTGTTGTTCCTAAAAATACTTTGTATCCGACACATCCTGCTTCATTCAATTCATTAACCGATTTAGCATTCGCATTATCAGATGTTATTACACAGTATGATTGAAAGTCAACATAAGCTTTCTCCTCTCCCAATTTAAACTTCAAAAGTAGGTTCTCAGCAGAGTCAATAACCGGTATGCAGTTGGGCATTCCTATGACTGTGGTCACGCCCCCTGCTGCTGCAGCTTGGGTTGCGGTTCCCCAATCTTCTTTATATTCGAGTCCAGGTTCGCGATTGTGAATGTGACAGTCTATGATCCCCGAGGTCAGGTATTTCCCCGTAGCATCAATTTCTCTACTGCCACTTGGTAGTGCATCAGACGAACCTACCGCTACTATTTTTCCGTCTTTTGCAGCTACCCCTGCATTCTCCATCAATCCATCCGGAGTTACTATCGTACAATTCTTAATTACAAGATCTGCTTGCATATACATCATAAATTCCTTTTGTGACAGGTTATATTTATCGAAACAAATATGCTCTATTTCATATTTGATTACCTTTTTAACAAATGGATCTCGTACTAGGCCTATATGAGACCCAACAATTGGATTCGTACATCTTTGATCCTCTTAATAACTATAATGCTAATTATCCCTGCCCCTGTACTCGCATCTGCACAAGGGAACCCCAGTATAAGTGTATTCTTACCCGAAGATCGTGTTTCACCTGGGGACGCAACAACCCTTTCGTTTTCCATCCTTAACGCTGGTCAAATAAGCGTTGGTGGTGGTGCAAGCGCCGAAGCCCGAGTCACAACTGCCAGAGACGTAAAACTGACCCTATCTCCTGGGGATGCACCAATTCAAGTTCTAACTGGAACTGTACCTGTTGGAAATGTAGCAGAAGGTGAAAGCGACCCCGTTCCTGTCAAAATTTCTGTTAATGAGAATGCTGCTCCAGGGACTTATTCACTCCCTGTAGAAATAGAATATGTCTATACTTTCATAATCTCAACAGGGGATGCAGACAGCCCTGGACATTACCAGAGAACAAAAACTGTAACTCAGAATGTCAATTTGATAGTTGAACCCCAACCCTCCTTCGAAATAGATCAAATCACTCTAGGGCCAGTTCTCGATGGATATGGCCCCCTCGATATTGTTCTAAGCAATGATGGAAGTGAGACTGCTACAGCCGCCACCATAACTCTGACCTCTGAATCATCTCAACTCACTTTCACTGGTGCCCACGGTTCTCAAAATGTAAGCGCATTTGTCGGGGACATGCCACCCGGAGATTCCCAATCTATCCAATTCGAGGCCCAACTAGCCAAAGGATCAATGGGTATAGTGCACCCTGTCTCTCTTTCTATATCTTATACGAATGAGTTTGGAGAACTTCAACAATCAAAATCGATTAAATCAGGAGTCTCTCCTGTGTCCGATTCTGGAAGATTTTCTGTAATATCCAATCCCACCAATCTATCCTTGGATCAAGCTGCTGATATTTCTTTTACCATCACCAACGATGGTGGAGATGCCATCTCTGACGCAAGAATATTCATACAATCAACAGATCCAAAACTCTCATTTGGTGGTTCCAACACTGCCGAATCTGCGGTTGGAAATTGGCCCCCTTCTGTCTCTGAAATAGTTTCTTTCAAAAGTAACCTTGGAGAAGATTCTAATGTACGACCATACCCCGTTATTATTGAGATCCTGTATAAATCCAGCAACAATTCTGATAGGACCTCTTACCCCGTAACCGTTGGAGTAACACCCCTTGGAGAGCAATCTTTCTCAATCACTGATGTTTCCACCAAGCTATCTGTTGGAAGCGAAGGCGATCTAAGTGCAACCTTAGTCAACGACGGTCCACAATCCGTTGAAAATGCTGTGATTGTTTTCACATCCGACCTTCAGACTATTTCTTCTCTCGAAGAAGAATACGCTGTTGGAACTCTTTCTGCTGGGGATTCCAAGTCTTTTAAATTTTCATTAGATGTAAGTGAATCTGCAGATGAAGGCCAAAGACAAATCTCACTTTCGATACGTTATAGAGATTCTGATGGAAAATCTCATGTTTCCGACCCAATCGATGTTATCCTCACGGTATCTCCTGAATTAGATGTATTCGAAGTTTCACCCGTCAGTTCAACTTTCTCTCCTGGAGGAAATGGATTATTGGTATTACAAGTCACCAACGTCGACGATGAAACCCTCACTGATATCTCTGCAAAGATATTCCCCGAGAGCCCCATAACTGCAGGAGATGATACTGCATTTATACCACAACTATCTGCTGGGGAAAGCACTGAAATAGTATTTGACATCTCCATCTCACCTGCGGCTTTGGATAAAATCTATCCACTAGATTTGGATTTCCAATATGACACAAACTCTGGAGAAACTCTACTATCTGATACTTATCAAGTACCCGTCGAAATTGATTCCGCTGCGAATGGTGGCCAAAGTACTATCTCCACCTTCTTGCTCCCCGTGGGGATTCTCATAGCGGTAGTAGTTGGGGGGGTCTACCTCTATCGAAGACGTCAGAATTCACAAGTAGAAAAATAAGTGACCTAAAATGGATCTCCAACCATATGTAGAACCAGTAGTCGATCTAATCACGTCTCGTACGAAGACAATAATCGTTTTATTTTTAGTCCTATCTGTAATTTTCACGGCAGGTCTGGGAAATATTTCTACAGAATCGGGAACAGAACAATTCACAACTGATCTGCCCTCTGAAAAAGCTCTACAAGAAATAAACCAAGAATTCACCCCGCGTTTCACTGTTGATAAAACCACTAATACTGGAAGTACTCAACTAATTCAAGTAAGCACGAATGTCTTGTCCAAACAATCGCTCTTGCGGATGTTAGAACTTCTTTATGAATTAGACCAAAACGACGATCTTCGCGTAGTTAGCACCTCTAGCGTAGCCCAAATAGTCGCCACCTCCATCGACCCATCCGCACAAACACTCAGAAAACAAATCTATGTAATCGAACAAACCCCTCCCTCGAAAATCAAATCCACGCTCCGATCTACCAATGAGAACTTCCCTCTATCTGGCCTTCTCAGCAACGACTACAATGAAGGATCTATGACTGCTAGTTCTACGATAGGTGTCGTAGTCCATTCTTTGCCTTCTTCTGCACAGTCTGCTCAACAGAGTTCTGGAACTAGTGGAACCGATCCTTTAACGGATATGCAAGTTAGCATACAAGAAGTTGCTTCCATTGGCGGTGATGTAAAGGTGTTTGGATCTGGTATATTCTCAAGTGAATTTGGAAACGTTATTGGCGATACAATGATCATCGTAACTCCTGCAGCAATCCTATTTATAATTCTATTTTTGATATATGCATACCGAGATTTAGTCGATCTACTACTGGGAGTTTTGTCTTTATTTATGGCAATTATTTGGACGTTTGGATTCATGGGAATTGCAAATATACCATTCAGTCAAATGCTCATTGCAGTCCCTCCCATTCTCCTCGCCCTTGGTGTCGATTTTGGTATCCATGCTATCAATCGTTACCGCGAAGAAAAAAATGATGGAACTAGTGTAAACGAAGCAGCATCACGTATGCTTCGACAAATCCTCATCGCATTTTTCATAGTCACTGCAACCACTATAATTGGATTTTTATCAAATCTGACTAGTGCCCTCGCCCCGATCAAACATTTCGGAGTAGTTGCTAGTATTGGTATAGAATTTACATTTTTAATTTTTGGGATATTCCTGCCCGCGGCAAAAATACACCTAGACCAATTCCGAGGCCAAAAACAACGCCCCAAAAAACCTCTTGGAGTAGAGGGGTCATTTTTAGGCCGATCATTAAAAATAGGAGTATGGATCGCTAAAAAAATCCCTGTCATCTTTTTAATTTTTGTTATCATTATCTCGGGATTCTCGCTCAACTACGCCACTGGAATTGATACCACGTTTACAGTTGAAAATTTCTTACCTCCTGAAAAATCTGCTTCTTATTTGATGGTCCTCCCCGAACCTTTCAAACCAAGTGAATACTCTTCAATTGGCACTCTTAATTACCTAACCGATAATTTCGGCACATCTCAAGGGGGTTCTGTAACGTTGTTTGTGGAGGCACCCATGCGTGATGATAGTGCTTTAGAATCCATCTACAAACTTAGCCAGAACCCTCCTGATACTTTTGCAACTGAAAATAGGATTGCTGTCTCCAACAGTATTTTGACAGTCATCCAAGACACTGCCACAAATTCTCCCGAATTCGCTACACTAGTCTCTAAAAACGATAGAAATGGAAATGGAGTACCTGACAAAAACCTCGATGATATATACGACGCTTTGTTCTCCTCCTCTGCACGTGGAGATGCACTTAAATATTTATCTGAGGATCGCCGCAGTACTCTAATCATCTATTCGTTAAAGGCTGGCGCCAACACCGGAGATGCCGCTTCAGACGGTAAAATATTGGCAGAAGAACAAAGATATTCTGCAATTTCTACCGGCGAAACTGTGGTTCTAGAAGATGTTGTAGGGTTGCTGCTTCAGTCTGCTATAAAAAGTCTTTTAGTTGCATTATCTCTCACTGCAGTTTTCTTGGTTTTCTTATATTGGCTGATAGATCGGCGCCCCTTGCTAGGTCTGATCAATGTTTTTCCCATTATAGTCACCGTGGCCTTAGTAGGTGGAAGTATGCGCTTGGCGGGACTCTCATTCGATGCTTTTACAGCAACAGTGTTGGCTTTAACCGTTGGACTTGGAGTTGATTATTCCGTACACATAGTACACAGGTTCGTGGATGAATATGACACAAGTAAAGCTCTTTTTGAGTCTCTTAATCGGACCTTACAAGGAACTGGAGGTGCCCTCACTGGAAGTATGCTTACAACAGTATTCGGTATTGGTGCACTCTATCTTGCAGTCTTCCCCGCTATTGGTTCTTTTGGACTTCTCACTGCACTAAGTGTCTTTTACGCATATCTATCCTCTATCATTGTCCTTCCCCCCCTACTCGCACTTTGGACAAAAATAGCATAGTCATTTACTCACCGTTCCAGGAAGGTGGATTTAATAGTACAGACATCGGCGTTCGATTATGGAGCGTGTAGATGTAGCTGTCATTGGAGGTGGCCCTGCTGGGGCAATCGCAGCAAAATCAGCAGCATCAAATGGCGCAAAGACGATTTTATTCGAAAAAGGCGTCCCCCGTGAGGATAGAAAAAATATTGGTCCCGATTCTACTGATGCAGCTGGAATTCTAGATTATTGGGTCGATTTAATGCAACTTGACCCGTCCACATTCCCTGAAGGAATCCTCCTTCGACATCTCGATTGTGCCGAATTCATCTCACCCTCAGAAAGTGTTTGTTTGTACAAAACTGGAATTAAATCTTCATATCCTCATTTTGGATATACTTACAATCGAACGATGTTTGATGATTGGATGCTCGAAAATGCCATTTCTGCGGGGGCAGATTGCCGAATTGGGGATACTGTCCGTGAAGTAGTAGTTTCAAAAACAGGACCTCACGAATTAATCTTAAGAAGTGGAGAGTCCCTCTTGGCATCCAATCTCATTTTGGCCGATGGACCGCAACGAAGCATCACTCTAGGTGTATTGGATCAGCTCCTCCCCCCCGGAGTGGCGACAAAAGCACTTGGAACTACGACTGCAAATCATATTGCTTATCAAGAGTACCGGGAACTTCCCTCCGATTTATTCGAACCACATAAGATTAAATTTTGGTGGGGGCACATACCCGGTCACACAGCGTACCCTTGGATATTCCCCAATGAAGGTAACACAGCTAGAATCGGTATCACCATGCCCATTGGGATGGATATCGATTCTCTCAAAAATCGAGATTCTTACTCACTACTTCGCCCCGAAGATACTCAAATACCACGATGCAGTGATTATATCGAACGTCTTCTTTCATTTGTTTACCCAGATTTGGATTTATCTGATTTTCCCCTTGTGCAGCAGAAAGGAAAACGAAAAGGAACTGAAACCTATCCTATTTCTTCTACTCGCCCAATAGACTCTCCTGGTCACGCTAATATAGCCATCACCGGCGGTGCGATGGGGGCTACATCTGCTTTCCATGAGGGCGGTGCTCATGTTGCCATTCGAACCGGGCAAATTGCTGGAACCCTTGCCGCCCGTGGATCCTTGGAACACTATAATACTCAATGGAAAAGTGCAATTGGAACTGAAATCCGTAGAAACGTTGCATTTGCCAATCTTGTTCGCGGATTCGCCCCAGACGATTGGGATGAGATATTCCAAATTACCAATAGAGTTCTAGACGGTGATGACACTAGCTCTGTATTATCTGCGCTCCGGAGGGCAGGTTTTGGAGGATTCAAACTTTTAAGTGCCTACAAAAAAGAAAAGTTCACACTCCGCAATGGACGTTATGTGCAAATAGCCGAATCAGATTATCAACCCCTCTGATGGCTCCTTACCATGAACATTCCTCCTAAAAAAATACTTACCAATTCTTCCAATTCCATGTTGGATTTATACACTCATTATGGCAGGAACCACCGTTTCCACATTTTTTGTGGGATACTTGGGACCCTTCTTGGACGCTTTTCTAGTCTACTCCCTGCATTTTTGCTAGGTATTGCAATCGATCTGATCTTCTTCGATCAGAGTCTCCCCCCTTCTTATATATTTTCATCCCAACTTGAATCATTCTCCCCCTCTTCAATCCTCATACTTTTTTCTGTAATAATTGCACTGTCATTTTTCCTCGGAGCAGTTTCCATGTGGCTTGGAGATCGAGGTTGGAATGCGTTCGCCCAAGAAATTCAACACGCACTTCGGACAGATGCCTATGATGCTTTGCAGGCTTTATCAATGAATTTTTTTGAGGATTCTAGAACTGGAGAGTTATTGAGCATAATCAACAATGATGTCAATCAATTAGAAGATTTCCTTAGTACTAGCTTCAGTGATGCCCTCCGACTTGTAGTAATGGTTATTGGAGTGGGTTTAATTCTTTTTTTACTTAACCCCGAACTCACTATTATCGCAATGTTTCCAGTTCCTATAATTGCAATTTTGGCCTATTTATTTGTTAAGAATATTCATCCAAAATACGTCGCAATGAGGTCTAGTGTTGGGGGATTATCATCGAGACTAGAAGACAATCTTAGCGGGATCGAAGTAATTAACACAGAATCCACTAAACCATATGAAAAAGGTAGGGTTTTTGATTCTTCTTCTGAGTATTATAATACCAATTGGGCAGCAATCTCAACCCGAATAAAATTCTTTCCCATGGTGACTATCGTTACTGGTATCGGGTTTGTGTTAACTTTCACAGTTGGTGGGCTCTGGGTCCTTTCCGGTCCTCCTCTAGGCTTCAGCCGCCCCTTAACACCCGGAACTTTTGTAACTTTCGTCATTTATGTCCAACAATTCGTTTGGCCAATTGCCCAATTTGGACAAATAGTTAATACTTACCAGCGTGCCAAAGCATCTAATTCTCGTATATTTGGTTTGTTGAAACAATCCCCCTCTATCGTAGACTCACCCAAAGCAATCGATTTCTCACCACTGGATGTGAATCTTAACTTCAATCAAGTTTCTTTCCGATACCCATCTCTTGAGAACTATGTCCTAAATGACATTTCTTTCCACTTAGAAAAAGGAGAAACATTAGGTATTATTGGGGCTTCTGGAAGTGGAAAAACTACTCTTGTAAAACTCCTCGCACGTCTATATGATGTCAATGAAGGATCAATATGCATAGAAGATAAAAATATTCAAGAAATAACTCTATCTAGCCTCCGAAAATCTATTGCATATGTTAGCCAAGATAGCTACCTATTCTCTGGAACTCTCCGTGAAAATATAATATATGGGCAATAAAATGTCCCCGAAGGACAGATAATCGAAGCAACAAAAACCGCGCGAATTCACGAATTTATTTCCACTTTGCCAGATGGATATGACACTATAATCGGAGAACGTGGGGTGACTCTATCTGGTGGGCAAAGGCAAAGGGTAGCATTGGCTCGAGCATTGATAAAACAATCTCCAATTTTTGTAATCGATGAGGCAACACGATATCTTGACACGGAAACTGAGTCTGACATTCGAGAAAGCCTATCCACTTCTTCCTCCGACCGAATCACAATTATAATTTCTCACCGCCTCGCATCTGTTTATAAATCGACCAAAATCATATTGTTAGACGATGGGAAAATAATTGCAAGTGGTTCTCATAAAGATTTATTGAAAAATAGTCCTCTGTCCGCCGCTCTCTGGATCAGTCAGTCAACTTCCGCTTAAGATTAATTTTCCTTATTTTGTCCCCCTTCAAGCAAAAGACAATAGTGTCAACAATACCGCCCCAATGACTACAACAAACGCCCCCATCGCTAACCTAAAAGTAACTCTTTCCAATCTCTGTAAGAATAAAAATGATATCCCTGCAACCAATAATGGGCGGGTTTGCATTATTGGAAAAACAATCGTCCCAGGTCCTGAAGATATCGCAACAAAATATGCTACCAAAAATCCTGTATTGCATATGGCAGCAATCAACATCCATTTCCATTGAGAACCATCCATCCCCCTCAGTTTTGGTAATCTACCACTCCACCAAAGGTAAGCGAAGAAAACAATCCCCCCTGCCGTGGCTTTGAGTGCCAACCCAACTAATATCGGTGTGCCTTCTTCCAATCCCATCTTATTAAACACAGGATCGAGGGCGTAAAAAAATGAGGCAAACAATGTAATTAACACGCCCCGCCATGACCCTTTCAACTTTTCCTTGTTCGTCGCAATTTCTACTGAGACCAACGCGACACCTGCGACTATCATCAATATACCTATGATAATTTCTATGGACAACGTTTCACCTAGTAATATGACTGCAGCAATGGCAGCAAGCACCGGATTTGACGCTTTTATTGGTTCTGCCCTACTAGCACCAATATGTCTAATCCCTTCGTAATATAGTGATCTGGCAAATACTGTGCCCGCAATACCTGCAGCAATGAATGCCCCTATCGACCGAGATGTCAGCCCATAATTGGGATAGTGTATCAAAAATGCCAGTGGAATGAACACAATCAAATTCACAATAACAACAACTGCCAAAATGTCGGAAGATCTGCTCTTTTCCGTTCCTATCCGAACTGCTACCGATGTCATCGCAACAATCAACGCAGCCAAAACAGCAAACAAAATGGCATTTATTTCTGACATAATTTTTCTATTCGGCCGATGGTTTTATTGCATCTGACCAATGCTTGATCTCACATCAATGTACTTCTATACTTCCATAAGATTATTACCCTTCCTTTCAATAAAACAAACAAACCCATGCAAATAGCGATCATTGGAGGTGCTGGAACTATCGGCTCAACTGTGGCATATTCTCTATCTATAATGGATCCAGAACTTGAGATTTTCTTAGTTGACATTGACCAGAACTCTGCCGAAGGTCATGCATTAGATTTATCCTATTCATCTTCACATTTGTGCCATCCTGTAGGCACTCCAATCCCTCCTATCAAATCAAATATCATTAGAACATTGCCCCTTCAATCCCTGCACGATCTAAATCCCGATCTTTTGATTATAACTGCAAGCATTCCCCGTCCTGTGGATTCATCCTCTAAATCTTCAACTAAAGGTTGGAGGTTAGAATTTCTAAAATTAAACAAACCCTTAATCACCTCGATAGGGGCGTATTTGGAATCTATGACGCCCATCCCCGTTATCGTTGTAACAAATCCTCTTGATAGGATAACCTATCACCTTTGGAAAAGTTCCAATTGGCCAAGAAAATTTTTCGTTGGATATTCTCTATCTGAACAAGCTAGAATGGCATATTATATCTCCCAACTTAAGCAAGTAGATCCTTCTGATGTATATTGCCCCGTACTTGGAGAACATGGGGATCATGTCGTTCCTATATTTTCCCGAACAAAAGTCCAAAATATGCCTATGGAATTCTCCCCACAAGAACGCCAAAACCTCACTGAACAAGTGCGAGATGCGGCATACGAAGTAATACGTCTACGAGGTGCTGAAGATTCTTCAAGATGGGTAACTGGAAGAGGGGTTTCTTTGCTAGCTTTGGCTTTATTGTCCCAAGGCATTTCTTCCCCGATACCTCTATCTGTACCCCTAGAAGGCGAATATGGTTTCAACGACGTTTGTTTAATAGTCCCCGTTTTATTCTCTAATAGAAACGTCACGAAAATAGTAGAATGGGATCTTTCCGAAGAAGAAAAACTAGAATTACAATCAGCTTATAAATCCGTCAAATCAGACTGTGTGCTATAATTATACCAAACTTCCGCCATCAACTGCAAGCTCAGAACCCGTAATGAATCCATTCTCTGGGTCGACTAGGAATAATGCTGCGTTAGCCTGATCTTCTGGCCTGCCCCATCTACCCACTAATATGGCATCAACGACCTTCCCCGACCTTTCTTCTTCTTCCCCCACTGGAGATCCCGTTCTAGTTGGGGACAGTGTATTGACCCGTATTTCTGGAGCAAGTATCCTTGCCATGGACCGAGAAAAGTTAACTATAGCTGCTTTTGAAGCAGCATATGCCGGGGCATCTGTCCTACTACGATGGGCAGAAGTTGAAGAGACATTTACTATTCTCCCACCTCCGCCTCTTTTCATTGACCTAGCCACTTCTCTTGTACACAAAAATGCCCCTCTGACATTCACAGCAAAAATACGATCAAATGTCTCTACTGAGAGATCAAAAAGGCCATCATGATCACTAATGGCAACGTTATTTACAAGAACGCTTATCGGGCCCCACTCATTTTCAACTGATTCAACCATCTGCTTTACTTGGTTTTCATCTGTAACATCTGTTATTACTGATATGGCTTCTCCCCCTGCTTTTTTTATTAATTCCACAGTGCCTGATGCACGCTCCTCATCAACATCCACCACTGCAACTTTGGCACCCTCTCTAGCAAATAATTCTGCAGTCTTGCGCCCAATGTTTCTACCTGCACCCGTTATCACCGCAATATCTCCTTTAAGTTTTTCTGAATCTCCTGTCGCCATAGTCTACAAAAACTTTCATTTATAGATATATCCTTCTATCTGGCAACCTTATATTAGATTGAGTTTTCGAGGCGATGCTTGATAATGATTAGCACTATGATTCCATTTGATAAGTTATAAATCTGCAGTATTCTAAATCTGAGTCATATAATGAGTAGAAACACCATTGATTGGATTGGACTGAGAGAATTCATAAGCCGTGCAGAACAAGTACCCGGGGAAATTGTTCATATCGATAATGCGCATTGGGATCGTGAGATGAGTACCATCTCCCATGAGCTTTGCCGCCACCACCCCCGCCCTGTTCCCGCACCTATTTTCGATAACATCCCTGATTACGAACCTGGTTTCCGAACCATGTACGCAATGACAAATTCTATGAATCGTCTTGCAATCGCCCTTGGAATGGAACCAAATTATCATCATGAGATGAAGTTCTTACAAGACTATCGTACAAAAGCCAAAGAAATGGAGGATGTAGATGCTATAGATCCCGTCTTCGTCGAAAAATCAGATGCACCCGTAATGGAAAATGTGGACCGTGGCAAGGATGTTGATCTTTTCAAATTCCCTGTACCCAAACACCACGAATATGATGGAGGTCGATATATTGGAACTGCAACTAGTTTTATAACTGACAACCCTGGGATGGGAAGAAAAGCCAATCTCGGTGCGTACCGTGTTCAGGTACACAGTAAAAACGAAGCAGGAGTGTACATTTCTCCTGGAAAACACGGCGCACTTGATATAGATGATTATTG
>JAKURE010000022.1 GCA_022450005.1 Halobacteriales archaeon | reverse complement strand
GATGCGGAAGAACAGCATATAAGGGATCTAGTAAATGCAGTTGTGGATGCCGGGGCAAACGTTGTATTCGTTCAGAAAGGCATCGACGATCTTGCACAACATTATCTCGCTAAAGCAGGAGTCCTTGCTGTCAGGCGAACTAAGAAAAGTGATTTAACAAAACTATCTAGAGCCACAGGAGCAAAAGTAGTCTCCAAAATCACCGATATTTCCAAAGAGGATTTGGGATCTGTTGGGTTGGTAGAGCAAAGAAAAATTGGGGAAGATGAAATGATATTTGTTGTTGAATGTGACAATCCAAAAAGCGTATCTCTCATCTTGCGCGGAGGAACTGAACACGTTGTAGAAGAAGTAGAACGGGCCCTCAATGATGCACTTGAAGTCGTTAGAGTAACCATTCAAGATGGGAAAGTTCTTGCGGGGGGCGGATCTCCCGAAGTTGAAGTTTCTTTATCATTAAGGAGCTATGCAGATTCCGTTGGAGGCAGGGAACAACTTGCAATTGAAGCCTTTGCAGATGCAGTTGAAGTCATTCCTCGAACTCTAGCCATCAATAGTGGATTGGATCCAATCGACTCTATAGTCGATCTACGAGCACAACACACCGCTGGCAGTACTCATGCTGGGCTATCTGCCCTTGAAGGTGGAGTTGCGGACATGCTGGCAGAAGGTGTTGTAGAACCCCTCCGTGTCAAAACCCAAGCAATTTCTAGTGCCCAAGAAGCAACAGATCTGGTCCTTCGCATTGACGATATTATTGCGGCTGGAAACCTATCTAAGGGTCCTGGAGATATGGACGACGACCCATTTGAACACGTGTAATCTTACACTAAAAAAAATATTTAATAAATAGAGAAGTTATTATCCGAGACTTCCTTCCATTTCTAATTCTACTAATCGATTAAGTTCCACAGCATATTCTATGGGCAGTGATTCCGTTATTGGTTCGATAAATCCTGCAACGATCATTTTCTTTGCATCTGTCTCTGAAAGACCCCTGGACTGCAAGTAGAATATATCCTCATCTCCAATTTTACCTACTGTGGCTTCGTGAGCAACGTCTACATTATTCTCGTGAATTTCCACATGAGGCATTGTATCTGACGTAGAACCATTGTCAAACATCAATGCATCACATTCCACAGTAGAAGAAGATCCTGTTGCCCCTTTTGCAATATGAACTAATCCCCTGTAATTTGTTCTTCCTCCATCTTTAGAGATAGATTTGGACTCTATACTGGATTTCGTATCTGGTGCATTATGGTACACCTTCGCACCAGTATCGATATTTTGACCAGAGCTAGCAAAAGCTATCGTCATATGTGTGTCTGTTGCCCCCCTTCCTTTGAGAACCGTACATGGGTATAGCATAGTGGCTTTCGATCCCATTGATCCCGAAATCCACTCCATACGACCTTCCGTTTCCACTATTGCACGTTTGGTATTCAAATTGTATGTGTTCTTCGACCAATTTTGTACAGTTGAGTATTGCACATGGGCACGATCTTTAACAAAGACTTCCACACAACCCGAGTGAAGATTAAAAGCCGAATACCTTGGAGCAGAACATCCCTCTATGTAGTGTACCTCTGAACCCTCTTCTGCTATTATCAAAGTATGTTCAAATTGACCCATACCTGCAGAGTTCATTCGGAAGTAAGCTTGAACTGGCATCTGGACTTGGACACCTTCTGGGACATATACGAATGAACCTCCTGACCAAATCGCCCCATGCAACGCTGCAAATTTATTATCGCTTGGAGGAACACATTTGGTCATAAAGTATTCTTGCACTATGTCAGGATGTTCTCGAACCGCCCTGTCCATATCCATAAATATGACTCCTTTCTCTTCCCATTCTGTACTCATGTTTTGATATACAATTTCAGATTCATATTGTGCACCAACACCTGCAAGAGATGTTCGTTCAGCTTCTGGAATGCCTAATTTATCAAATGTATCTTTTATCTCATCAGGCAAATCATTCCAATCTTTGACACCCCCTCTAACCTCCACATCCGGTCTAATGTATGGGATTATCTCATTAACATCCACTTCTGATAAATCAGGTTGCCCTGGCCAGTCAGTTGGCATTGGAAATGAGTTCCAAAACTTCAATGCCCGCAACCTGCGGTTCAGCATCCATTCTGGCTCTCCTTTGTCTTCTGAAATTACCCTGATGGTATCTTCTGTAAGTCCTTTTTCCGCTTTAAATGCAGATTTTTCTTCTTTTTTGAAGTCAAATCGAGCACTTGTATCCGTTTTACGCAGATACTCTTCTTCAGCATTACTCATTACAGATTATCCTATGGTTTCTAACCACTTAACAATTTATTCCTATCATTCCATCTGGATCGAACATTCTTCTCTAGTCCCATCCTCATTATATATGTACAATACTCCTTCTTCTTCGTCTTCGGCTTTTCGGTGCGATCCATTGCAGAATGGGAGGTTAGCTGATAAACCACACATGCAAATTCCCCTCAACCTGGTGTTCCCTTCCTCATCAACCACTTGAAGTTTATGTGAAGCTTGGGCTTCTTTCATAACTACTCTTGCCATACTTGTTATTAAATCCCCTCTGGTAAAAACGACTTCGGTCAACTTTCTATAATAGTCTATATAGTCGGGGGCGACTAATTTTTTCACGATGTTTAATGAATTCCATCATTTTCAACAGCTGGCGATCCTATTATGAGCCAAACGTGTTCCTCCTCTGTATCATTGTACACTTGCCTCCATGTTTCCGGAGGGACACTTACTACGGATCCTTCCGGTACCTCCAGAATTTCCTCCCCCCCCTTTCCAAATAATATCTTACCTGGTCCTTTTACTTGATAATATATTTCTTCTTGAACACCATGCTTGTGAGGTGTAGAAATATTTTCTCCTGGGGGGATGAACCAAAACCTTCCTCTCATATTTTTTAATTCCAATGCGTCTGTAATCCCCGATTTAAAACTATCTGAAAACCTTCCGCTTATTCTTTCCAGTGTTTCAGGAGACGCTATATTATATTTCGCCATATCTGAAATATTCATCTCAGCCCACTTAAGATGTCAAGCTTGATTCTTGGTGGGATGGGCGGGATCTGTATGCCCCCCGCAGATGGTCCATCCGGGATTTGAACCCGAGTCTTTACCGTGAGAGGGTAAAATGATTGGCCGGACTACACCAATGGACCTATGGCAATTTGATTTCTTTTTTGTATAACAGTTCTGTTTTAATACTCCCCTTCTACGGAGTCAATCTAAACGGATGTTTTTCCTCATAATATGCAAAAGTTTGAGGCATCCACTCTTTCGCTTCTTCAAGCAGCATCCGGGACATCTCCCGAATCTCCCATTGGGCATCTGCTTTCATACGCATATCTAAAAGGTGCATCAACGACCTCGCATTCATGCTAAACGTCAAATTTACCTTTGTCCCAATTGGAAGTAGCATTCTTGCATCTTCTTTTGGTATTCCAGCATCGACCAATTTACAATATGCAGCCGCGCAATTTTTATAGATCTCATCAACTAATTTTTGACGCTCTTGGACTGGCATGTCGACATTTTCAACCCCCTCTCGTGAAACCACTTCTTCCTGCTCAAACGTATCTGGATAAATAAATCTCTGTTTCAAGTCCATCCCTTCTGATAAATCTACGTACCGTAGGGACATAACATCAAAAGAAGCATGCCGGTGTCGAGTCAATTGTGCCATGCAAGCCCGACTCATACCTTGTATAGCGAAGGTTGCTTGAGGATGTTCAAATGGTCCCCAGTGACCAGATCTCATTAAGTGATCAAGCAAAGTTCTTTTCTTTTCTTCGATGGTCTCCCCCTTTACCCGCTCCATAACTTCTTCGAATGATCTACTTTTGCCAACCCACTCATCAGAATAATCCCCCCTTGCACAGCGACACACAAGTTCCTCTGGGTTCGGGGTTCCTTCTAATAATTTTACTCTCATTATTGTTTATCCTCTATGTTCTACCCTTATTTAGTATATCTTCTTATCTTTTATACGTTCCTTTTATTAAATCATCTCTCTAATTTTCTCTCTTCTTCCCTCCAACACATTAAATTTTTGTCCCCGTTGTCTTTCGAGCAATAGTAACAAAAACTCTGCCCATTTTAACTTATGTCTTTTTTCAATTCCCACTGACTCATCATCAAAATCCCATCCTATAAAAATCATTTCACTTGCCCCTAGTACATCTCCCAAAAAAGCTGCTCTATCACCATCTGTAAATCCTCCATAATTCACAATATTCCCAATTGGTTCCACCTGGGTGGTTCCTATCACATAGTTTAAATCACATCTTGGTACCCACTCTTTTAAATCTCCTATATTATCTCCGTGAGCAGCCACAGCAACAGGAATTTTCATTTTACTCAATCTGACTGCTGTATCTGGGTTTTTATCCAAATCTGTTACCATCATATCAATTTTTATATCTTTCTCCAATAACACATCTGCTGCAGTTGAAACTGCAATAACTCTGTCTACTTTTTCAACTAAGTCTAGTTCCTGTTCTATACATTTCGAACCCCCCGCAATCATCACCTTCACATTTTTAAACTTAGTTAATTCTTCAATCCTATATTCTGGCTCAATATTGTCCAACACATCTCTAGCATTTTCATCATTTTCTTTCTGGAAACCAAATTCCATTCTTATCTTTTCATAGATCCCCTCCCATGATTCAAATTCCATCTATTTTCTCCTCTGAAAATGCGTATCCAACCATGGCAGCATCTCGAGTTTCTGAAATATCATGCGTTCTTATCACCCTAACCCCCATGCCAACTGCCATAGCAGTTGCAGCAAGACTCGCTGAAAGTGCATCTTCTGTGGATTTGTTAACTATCTCTTTAATAAAATTTTTCCTATTCACTGATATTAAAACAGGAGGGCCCAATTCACAAAAACTCCTCAATCTACGAAATGTTTCCCTGTCTAATTCTAATGTTTTCCCCTCACTCCACCCACCAAATGCGGGATCTATTATTGTTTTATTTGTTAAATTCCGACTCAATTCTGCATAAATGTCCTCTATACTTTCTAGTGCACCCGGACGTCCCAAATCTTGAGACCCTGCCATCTTCACGACCGCAGCATCATATTTTGTACAAATATTTGGCATTTCTGTGTCTGCAAACCCACAAATATCATTCACTATATCCCACCCCCCTTTCAATGCCTTTTCTGCAACACTTGCATACCGAGTTTCGATTGAAAAAATAACTTCCTTATGAACACCATTTCTGATATCCATCGCCAGTCCTAACCTTTCTATTTCCTCTTCCTCTGTTAATGGACTAATTTTACGATTTGCAGATGATAATCCCACATCTATTATGTCTGCCCCATTCTCTGTCATATTTTCAATTCTCTCTATTGCCTTTTCTGGATCAACATATATGCTCGGTTCATATGGTGATTCTGGACTCAAATTCAGTATCCCCATTATTCGTGGAGGGTGCAATCTACCAATTGACAATCCTTTCACGTCAACCGTTTGAAATCTACTATTTTGACTTTTTCCCATGTGAAATTCCTTATTTTTCTACTAGTATCCCCTTTCTTTCTATGTAGATTATTTTTCCTATACCCTTTTAGAGATACCTTTCCAATTTAACACAATGGTTCTTGACATTTCTATCGTCCTTGTAGGTGCACAAACCCCTGGAAATATAGGTACTGCTGCAAGGGCAATGAAAAATTTTGGATTTTCAAAACTTCTTTTAGTCGACCCCCCTCACCTTTCGCGAGATGGTGATGCATATGGATTTGCTGGACGAGCCCGAGATGATATTCTCCCCAACCACAAAATCGTATCCTTTGATTACGTAGTGGAAAATTACCATACCATTGCTTTCACGGCAATAACAAACCAAAGTGGGTCAAAACACATGCGATTCCCATTCCTTACTACCCGGGATATCTTGGACGAAATTTCTCAGTTATCTGGATCTGTTGCTTTAGTTTTCGGCCGAGAAAGAATTGGACTTACCAATGTAGAAATAGCAAAATTAGACCGAATATGTTCTATACCCGCATCTTCCGATTATCCAACTCTTAATCTAGGGCAAGCTGTAACTGTAGCGTTATATGAGCTGAGTCCATTATCTCTTTCTGAATTTCATCACCCCGATCTTGAATCCGATCTAGCAACTCCCTCTGAATTGGAAGATTTCTATGCCCATTTTTCTTCTTTACTCTCGGCATTGGACTATCCTTCTCAAAAACACGGAAAGACTCTGAGATTAATTCGCCGCGTTTTCGGGCGAACCCATCCCACCTCTCGTGAACTCAACACCCTCCGTGGAGTATTTCGACGAACAATTAGAAATGCAAGTCATACTGCTTCTCTCCCCAAAGAAGAGGATTCTCCCTAATTATAACTTTTTTTCAATTTCTTGTTGTAGAATGGAACTCACTATGGATCCCTTTGTTTTCCCCCTCAGTTCTACCATGCATTCTCCCATAAGCGCGGAAAAAGACCCTTTTCCTTCTATTTTTATTTTTTCTTCATTAGCTTTCACTATCTTTTCAATTATTTGTCTCACACCCTCTTCCTCTACAACCACCAATCCCATCTTTTCTAGCGCTGCATTGACGTTAGCAAATTTCTTTTCAGACATCAACTTTAGCACATCTGCTATCCCCTCTCTCATAAGTTTTTTCTCTGTTATGAGTTGGAATATCTCCTCAAAATTTTCATCTGATACATTTCCCACTTGAATTCCTTCTCGGCGTAGTTCTGTATATTTATTTTCAAGAATATCTATTGCTAAAGTTGGTTTAACTCCCGCATCTATTGCCTTTTCAAACAATGGCATTCTCTCTGAATAAGCCATTTGTTTCGAAAGATCTTCTCCAATTCCCAAATCCTTGTTATACCTTTCAGCCCTTTTTTCTAATGTTTCCACCACTCTTATCCCTGCAGTCTCAACTTCAACCGGAAACACATCCGTCTCTGGATACATTCTAGCTTCTCCTGGCAACGGACGTAAGTATCTTGAGGTGCCATCTTCTTTTACCCCTCTAGTCTCTTCTGGAACTTTTTCTAAGCATTCCCCTGCCCTATCTGCAACAGAAACAATAGCTTCGTTTGCCACTTTTTTTTCTGCTGCAACAATAACAAAAGCCGATTCATTTTTTATCCCAATTCTTCTTCTAATCTCGTCGACCTCCTCTTGTACAATCCCATAATTCGGCAATTCATCAGTGTGGAATATTCCCCCTGCTCCATACTTTTTTGCATAGTCTGATAGTTCTGTACCAAGCCTTCTATCTGGTGCTATCATTTCTCCCAATACTCCCTGAAACCCTTCCATAGGAAGTGCAACCACAACCCCTCCTCGATCCACTTCCTTTTGAATTACTTCGCTGCTTGTTTCTTTGAATACTTCAGTGACTTCCATGAATGGTTTTATCTCTACTTCCTTTGAATCCAATGTTTCCTTAATATCAATAAGATTCTTCTGACGATCAATTTCAATCTGTATGATTTTTTCAATATCATCTAAATTTTGAACACCTTTCAATTCGACACGGGCACCCGAATTTATTGAGATATTGATATCTTGTCTTATCGTTCCAATTCCTCGCTTCACCTTTCCTGTAGATCGAAGTAACATCCCAATTTTAGCAGCCACATTCCGTGCCTGTTTAGGCGTCTTGATATCTGGAAGTGTACTAATCTCAACAAGTGGAATTCCAATTCTATCTAAACTATAGATTACTTCCCCCTTCTTTTCTTCTATTCTTTTTGCACTTTCCTCTTCTAACATTAACTCTCCCAATCGAACCACGCCCTCCTCAGTTTCAATCTGGCCACCTCTTGCAATCAAAGCCGTCCGTTGAAATCCAGAAGTATTCGACCCATCTATCACTAGTTTCCTCATTATTTGAATCTGATCTACCGGTTCCATTCCCAATAACAGTGCCACTTCTAACGCGATTTCTAGCGCTTCTTTATTAAGATTTCCTGGTGGTTCCTCATCTTCTTCAACAAGACAAGTACTCTCGAATGAAAGGTATCTAAACTTTTTCCCCGTCTGACTTTCCTCCAACGCAGCTCTATCTATCTCTCCCATCTCTGACATGGTGGCATGCAAACTCCGTGAAAATGATTTAACATGCTCTTCTGGGTCTCGAAATACAGTTGGACATTTACAAAATAGTTTATGTTTCGTGTTGAGTTGCTGGTGTATTTCCAAACCTGCAACCAATCCCAATTCTGCATACTCATGTTCCTCCATTGAACTAAATGGGTCTTGAACAGATAAAAAGAAATCCGTATAATACCTATTCGCCGACTACTCTTCCGATTCAAGTATCCCTGGTTTTGTCATTCTCCTAGCATCCAACATATCATCTGCATCCGCTTCAGAAATTTCCCCCATCTCAATCGCAACTTCTCTAACCGTCTTTTCATTCACGTATGCTTCTTTTGCGATTTTAGCAGCTTTATCATACCCAATATGGGGACTCAGTGACGTGGCAAGAGCCATACTCCACTCAACTTGATTTTCACACTTTTCTTTATTTGCACTCAACAGGTCGATGAATTTTTCTGCAAAAACCACTGCAACATTAGAAATTATTTTTGTTGAATTTAGGAAGTCATTTGCTAGGACTGGTTTGTATAAATTTAATTCCAACTGCCCCTCTGCTGCTCCGTATGCTATTGTCATATCATTCCCAATAACTCTTTTATGAACCTGATTAACTGCTTCTGCCATAACTGGATTTATTTTACCTGGCATTATTGAAGACCCCGGTTGATTTTCTGGTTGCCTGATTTCACCCAATCCATTTCTAGGCCCTGACGCCAATAGTCTCAAATCATTTGCTATTTTGTTCATCGACCCTGCCACAACTCGTAGGGCAGCATGCGCCTCCGACATTGCATCATGCGCAGCTTGAGCTTCAAAATGATCTATAGCTTCCCTAAATGGAATCCCTGTTTCTTCCGATATGTATTTACTGGCTATCTCTGGAAACTCAGGATGCATGTTCAGTCCAGTTCCAACAGCAGTCCCTCCAATTGGGAGTTCAGCAAGACTACTTCTCACATTTTCTAATCTTTTAATCCCCTTTTCTATTTGCGTTTTGTATCCTCCAAACTCTTGCCCCAACGTTATTGGAGTTGCATCTTGTAAATGAGTTCTCCCCGTCTTTACAACCTCTGAAAATTCCTTTTCTTTTTTCTCCAATGAGCTTTTCAATATCTCCAACGCTGGTACTACTTCTTTGTCAATTGACTCTAGGGCAGAAACATGCATTGCAGTTGGGATTATATCATTCGACGATTGTCCAAAGTTGACATGATCATTGGGATGTATCACTTTTGATCCAATATCTTCCCCCACAATCTCACAAGCACGGTTCGCTATCACCTCATTCGCATTCATATTCGAAGATGTCCCTGATCCTGTCTGAAATACATCTACTTGAAATTGATCTACAAGTTCTCCTGAAATAACCTCATCGGCAGCCAAAACAATTGCGTCCACCACCTTTTGTTCTAGAAATCCTAGTTCTCCATTTGCTTTCGCTGCAGACTTCTTAATAATCCCCAGAGCTCTTATGAACCCTGACTCAAATACCTCTCCACTAATTGGAAAGTTCTCAATCGCTCGCTGGGTCTGTGCTCCCCAGTATACATCTTTTGGAACTTTTACTTCCCCAAGACTATCTTTTTCAATGCGATAATCTGTCATTACAACTCATTCTTTGCGAGCAATGGCCTAAAATACTTGGGTCTGCACACAACCGTCTCCCGCGTTTAAAACCACCTATTTAACCCCGTTTGCTTGGTTAATTCTTCAATTTGATTCAAACCACGATCTACCTTTTCCTTTGGAATGCTCCATTCCTTTACTATGTAATTTCTTGCCCCTTCTATGTCTGGATTCATAGAAACATCTAACTCATATTTGTCTGTCACTGCCGGCTGTAGGAATATCTCTCTAATTCGATCCACGTATTCTATGGACTCTGATCTCGCATTGAGCACTTCCCATATATCCCCATATTTTATTATTTCTTTAAGCGCTGTTTTGGGTCCAACTCCCATTAGCCCTTCATTAAAATCTGTCCCTGAAAGAATCCCAACATCGACCAATTGTTCCCATGTAATTTTATTACGATCTAGAGTCTCTTGCAATTTCATTATCTCTACGTCCCCAGACCCTGTGAGCCTTCTCAAAGTTATTGGGGATCCAAACAAAAGAGTATCATAATCATCGCTACCCGCGCAATCTACCCTTTCATCATGCCGAGCCATATACGAACATTGCCCCTCTCCTTCTGCCGGAGCTTCTACGTATGAAACATCTAATAACTCGAATAATTCCCTTGTGGTTTTGTGTATTGTTGAAGTCAATCTTTGAGTTTGAGATTCCAATCGAGAAATCTCCGCCTTGTCTTCTGATTTTATAGCCTCTTCAAGTCGAATTTCTCTCATCTCCCTCCCCCTCCTCCTTTCTTCAATTACCTCATTTTTCAATTCCGTTGGAATTCCATCAAAAACCATCACTGGCTGAACTTTCGATTGGAGTAGTTTTGATATTCCCCTCACAATACCTATTAAGTTTGCAACTTCTACTCCATCCTCTGTTGTGTATGCTCCCTTTTCTGTAAACCTAACTGTCGTAGTTAGATATTTATACAACCAGTTATGAGCATCTATTGCCACCGTTCTACCCATGAAGTCCTCTGGTTTTGCCGATTGTAAAGCAGCCAAAGAACGTAGTGCAGCGTTTCCCATTATCTACCCTTAAACCTCTCTAAATTTGAAGTCTACCTTCTCATTCTCACATCGGTGGGTATTTCTACCTTCCCTCTGTATCTGTTTTTGAGCTGTTAATATGCCGACTGGTACAATTGTATTCTTTCATTCGAGAAAAGGCTATGGATTCATAAAACAAGAGGACTCCTCTACTGACGTTTTCGTTCACATGGACGATGTAGACGGACCCGATCTAACCGAAGGAGAAGTAGTAGAGTTTGAGATCGAGACTGCCCCTAAGGGTCCCCGCGCAACTAATGTTAAACGCATAGCGGGCGACTCTGCGGAAGCGATAGAAGCGGACGATTCCGAATCATCAGAAACTGAATAAAGTCTTAGTAGGCATATTTTTTATATCCTCTTTAGACACGAATTCAACTTCTTCATCCGTGAGAGATTTCACCGACCGAAATACCTCTATTCCCTCTAGATATCTCTCCCGCGTTTGGGCACTTGGACACTCCAATACCAATTCCAATATGCCTGTTTTCTTCCCTGTGTACTCAAAACCAGATTTATACGAAGCCCTATATGCAAAAACATTATTCGTTGCTATTTTGACCAATCTCACTTGTCCCATCAAACTCTCTACCGCATATGATAATAATGTTGGACCAATTCCTTTACCTCTAAGATTTTTTTCTACTACTACATATCTGATCCAAACGACCTCTTTATCATTTCTATCCCCACTAAATGAAAGGGCTGCAATTATTTTCTCTCCATTTTTCGCTAAAATTTTACCTGTATCGTTCCCAATGAATTTCCCCGCATAACTAAATTTATTGCTCTCAAGAAATACCGACGGCCCCCCTTCTCTATCTCCCAGAATACTAAATCTAATTTTTTCACCCAATATTTTTCACCATTCCAACCCCATCATTTTTATCATAATCGCCCCTGAATATAATCTATGGTGGCTACACTATTGCTCACTAGCGAAGACATCTCCGATCTAGCTTCACCCAAAGAATATGTGGATGCAGTGAAGAGAGGATATCAACAACATGGGGGAGGGGCGCCTCTTGTCCCTAGGGCATCTCTATTCTGTAAAGACCCTCCCGGAAAACTCACCGGGTACTCTGCTATTCTCCCTGAAGACGGTGTAATGGGGGGCTACCTCTATTCTGCAGGTTTCACTTCCCATGATGCTTGGTTTATCACAACACTTTTCGATGCAAAAACTGGGGAGCCACTAGCTATACTAGATGGGGCATCTTTCAATCCCTATAAAACAGGAGCAGTAGGTGCATTAGGAATCGACACACTATCTCGAAAAAATGTATCCAATTTAGCAGTTATCGGATCTGGACCTCAAGCAAAAGGACAACTAAGAGCAGCAGTAACTGTCCGAAAATTCGATAGCATACATGTCTATTCCTCTACTAAACGCAACAGGGAATCGTTTGCAAAAGAACTCACCGAAGAACTTGACATCCCTATTACACCTGTCAGTTCAAGCAAACTAGCTATATCTAATGCAGATGTCATAATAACCGCAACCAATTCTAGTATTCCTGTTTTTGATGGCCACAATGTATCTGATGGGGCTCATATAACTGCAATTGGACAATATCACCCTCGAAAGAGAGAATTAGACGAAAATATTATACAAAGGTCTCTCTATGTCCCTGACTTACGCTCCAGAGTCTTCACTGATGCTGGATCCTTTTTAGCCGCATTCAACATGGGTCTAGTAGATGAAACTCACATACACGCAGAACTCAGTGAAGTCATTAATGAAGTTTCATCTGGAAGAACTACCGATTCCGAAATCACGATTTTTGACAGTGGAGGGACTGCAATAGAAACCATTTCTTCTGCTTATATGCTGTATCAAAAAGCTTTACAAGAGGGAATCGGGACTACCTTACAAATTGAACCTTCTAGCACTGCAATGAACTAATTCCCATTTTACAATCCTATTGCGGATGTCAGCGAAATGCCAGCTACGATCGACCCTACTAGGTATCCTATGATTGCACCACCATTAAGAAACGGAAGTCCTGCGTGAGCTCTTCCCTTATTCACCAACCATAGCAGTATACTCAATCCACCCACCGTTCCAACCATGCTTCCCACTACTGGCATACTTATTGGCATCCTCAAAAAGATGTAAGGTGCTTCTGAAAAACACGCTGCACTTGCTACCATTATCGTAGGCAGTATCAAATCCCCCAGACCTATGTAAAAAGCATCCCTCTCCTCTCTCTTATCTGCACCTATACCATCTTTGAAAAATGAATACTCAAGTGACAACGGTACTATCAATATTAATGGCAATTTCAACCTACCAATCTCATCTGCCAACGTTAACATATGCTTAGTTTTGTACACACTTATGACATCATAAATAATCAAAAATATCAATAAAATTAACGCAGGCAATGGTCCAAAACTAATTCCAAATAACCCTGCTGCACTAGCACTTACTATTATCCCCGCACCATCGATAACATACCATTCTGGATATGTAAACAACGCAATGCAGAGGCCCCCTGCCAATACCAACGCAATTATTTCCGTGGGACCTTCTGGAACTATCCACCTCGCCACAACCGCAAAGGCGTACCACGATATAAATCCACACATCGATATTATCACAAGGCGAATCAGGAGATCCATTTCTTGTCTCATTGTGTATAACAAAATCCCAGTAGCCACAAGAACCACCCCTAAGTAGAGTATTCCATTCAGAGGATCGTCTGGATTTTCAACTGACTGATAACCTTGTTCTAAAAATGGATTGATAAGTGCTATTGCCCCTATCTGAACCACCAATGCAAAAGCTAGTATCAATCCCACTGCAATTATTTTCTTGTGTTCCATTTTCATTTTCCCTCGATTTCTGGATGTACCCTTACCGGGAATACAAACGTTTTTTCAGTATGATCTTCACGTTCTCTTTAATTTTAACAACCATGTATGGTCTGGAAACCGGCCCAATCACATCAACAATACGTCCCACATTCTCTAATTTTTCATCAATAACTTTCGTTCCTATTTTTGGACGTGTTTGATCCTCCGATTGTACTATCGCTATCGAACCTGTAATTGTTTTGACCTCACCTATTCTCTTCATTTCTAATTGCCTTTACATATGCAGCCACGGCTTGAATTATATCATTCTTCGCCGAATCACTTGAGTTCTTTACCCTTATTCTGCCTGTCATTATCCATGGCTGCCGCGAATATGATTTCTCCTGTTCGATCTCCGAAGAATATCCTATCTTTTTTAATGCCAGTTCTATCTCCTCTACCGTTGGACTTTCCACTGCAAGGTTCTCTGGAACACGCCTGCCTCCTGCTCTAGTTTTTTGAGAATCCAAATATGCTGGGTAGATGAGCTTGTCCACCATACTCTGATCTGGTTTCCCTCCGAATTTATACTTCTTCTTTTCTCAACTATCTTAATTTTATAGCCGCTAATACAACACTTATTTATTTAATCCAAATTTAATTGTGTATCAATGCGTTACATCCACCGCGTAACTGTTTGGTGCTTAACCCTTTCCACTCTATTGATTATAGTCTCTTTAGTTAGTTCTGGAATTGGCCCCGTTAAGCTGTCTTCCAATTTATTTCTCAAAGTTATGCTCACCATTTTCTTCGGCGAAACCAATCTTCTCACTCCCACTGATGTGACTATTTTGGTAACTTTGAGATTACCTCGTATAATTCTCGCCGCCACAGTGGGATTCGCACTAGCAGCAGCCGGAACCGTTATGCAAGGGTTTTTTAGAAATCCCATGGCCGACCCATCTATTATTGGCGTGTCTGCAGGAGCTGCAACTGGTGCAGTAGCAGTGATAGCCTTTGGACTTTCCATTCCATTTGGTATTGAAATTGCAGCTATCATCGGAGCACTTGTAGCTGCGTTTTTTGTTTTCTACGTTTCCACAGAAAAAGGACACACACCCGTTGCAACACTTTTACTTGCCGGAATTGCAGTCCAAACATTTCTCGGAGCTGTAGTATCCCTTTTACTCCTTCTTAGTGGAGAAAACCTTCGACAAGCAATCTTTTGGCTGATGGGGCATCTCCACACCGCAAATTGGATTGATATTTCTTTCATTTTACCTCTCGTCTTACTTGGATTTTCATTCTTA
>JAKURE010000021.1 GCA_022450005.1 Halobacteriales archaeon | reverse complement strand
GTAGTACTTTTAACAGCCAAAAATAGATACGTTCCTATCTTTATTAGTCCTGATCAAGCACAATCTATTCAGTTCGAATTGCAAGGCGAAAGAAGCACTAGACCACTTACTCACGACCTGTTACTCGAAATCATAACTGAACTAGGGGGTGCACTTGATAAAATCATTGTAGATGACCTTTCTGGAGGAACTTTCTACGCCAAAATTCATCTCCAACGTTATATTGATGGAAACTCCCATCCGTTTGCATTCGACGCCCGACCTTCCGATGCGATCGCTCTAGCGGTCCGAGCCGATTGTCCAATCTTTCTTTCAGAATCAGTGTTAGATGGAGCAGGACAGTCCATCGACGATTTCATATTACAAGAGTTTGGGAGTACTGGGTGGGAGTAATTTCTCCGATACTCACTTGTATACTTTAATAAACTGTATGCACTAACTACTATATAGATGAAATTCAGCTATCCCTGGCAATTCATTGGACGCAGATCTGCAATGATGGCAAAAAATGGAATGGTTGCAACAAGCCAACCATTGGCAGCCCTTTCTGCACTCCGCGTATTAGAGAACGGAGGGAATGCCGCAGACGCAGCTGTAACTGCAGCTGCAGTACTCAACGTCGTCGAACCCCATATGTCTGGCATTGGGGGGGATATGTTCGCTCTAGTGCATTTCAACAACCAATACCAAGCGTATAACGGAAGTGGCGGTGCCCCTGAAGAAGCCAATTTATCACTATGCCAAAATCTAGCCTCTGAACAGAAAACCGAAAGCGAGTTTCAAAATCTCGACACCCAACCAACCGAAGACGAGCTTAAAATGCCAACAAAAGGTGGACTTTCTGTAACGACCCCTGGTGCTTTAGCAGGGTGGAACGATCTACTAGAAAAATATGGTACAATTTCCCTTTCAGAAGCATTTGAACCCGCAATCAAATATGCAAGAGATGGTTTCCCCGTGAGTGAATATATTTCTTGGCAATGGTCTTTTGCTTCAAATAGAATTACTCCCTACCCCGAAACTGCACGTACTTATCTTCCCGGGGGGTCTCCACCCACTCCTGGAGATATTTTTTCCAATACTCAGTTAGCCGATACATTTGAGCTGATAGCTAAACACGGGATTTCAGAGTTTTACAACGGAAAATTAGGAAAAAATATGGTCGAAGCCGTACAAAAAGACGGGGGACTCCTATCTCGATCAGACCTCGAAGAACACAAAGGGGTTTGGTGCGATCCAATTTGTACCAATTATCGTGGAATCGATATACTTGAGGCCCCCCCCAATGGTCAAGGACTGATAGCACTCGAGGCGATAAACATTGCAGAAAATTTTGATCTTCCACCTTCTATCACAGACCCCGACCGGATCCACACACTCGTTGAAACCTTCAAGATAGCAGTTTCAGATGGGCACAAATACATCTCCGATCCTGCCATGGTGGATATTCCCATGAAAAAAATGCTATCAAAAAAATACGCACAAAATCGAGCTGAGGAAATAGGAGAATCTGCTAGTTCTTACATTCCTAAAGCTGGTCCAAATGGCAATGATACAGTTTACATTTCTGTAGTCGACGGCGACGGAAATGCAGTTTCATTTATCAACAGCGTCTTCATGGCTTTCGGGAGTGGAATGTCTTCAAATGGTTTCCTACTTCACAACCGGGGATGTTCTTTTAGCTTAAATCCAAAACACGCAAATTGCATCTCTCCTCACAAAAGACCATTTCATACCATAATACCTGCAATGCTTCGAAAAAATGGAGAGTTCAAGGCATCTTGGGGTGTCATGGGTGGCTCTATGCAACCACAGGGACATCTGCAAGTCCTGCTATCTTTGGTAGACCTCGGTCTCAATCCTCAAGCTGCAATGGATGCCCCCCGATTTAGATGGGTAAATGGAAATAAAATTGCCCTAGAAACTAGCCGTATTCCCAATAGCACTGTTGCCGAACTACGCAAAAAAGGACATGATGTCCTGGAAGAACACCTCTTCTTCAACCCAAGAGAACATTTTGGAGGTGGGCAATTTATTTATTCAGATAAAAACGACACTCTCATCGGAGGATCTGATCCTCGTAGAGATGGGATTGCAATTGGATACTAATATCAATTTTATCCATCATTGCTCCAGTTTAAACACTTGCCATTCCTAAAATAATCGATAAATCCTCCTGAAATGTCTCTTCTACCAACTTCTTTTAAGGATAAACCAGAACTCGACCGAACCGCTTCTTTTCTTTACGGTGTAAGTGCACTTTCCATGATGGGTGTGACGTTTATATCCCCCGTTTTTCCCTTAATGTTTCTAGAAATAGGAATGACCGAAATGGATATGGCAAACATGATAGCGTGGTTTACATTCCCCGCTCTTATTTTCATACCACTCTGGGGTTTCATCGCCGATCGTTTCCAAAGAAAAATAGTCCTTGCAGTTTCTCTATTGCTTTTCGGCGTCTGTGGGACTGCTATCTTCTTCACAGATAATATGCAAACAATACTCTTGTTAAGATTTGCACAGGGGATTGGTGTTAGTGGAATCATGCCCATGTCCGGCACTATAATTGGAGACATGTTTTCCAAACAAACTGACCTCGAAGTTGGAGCCCAAGGACTGAGGGTGGTTTCTATAAACATAGCCAAATTTTTCTACCCAGTCGTAGGGGGTCTCTTGGGGGGAATAGCTTGGAATTTACCTTTCTTGTTTTTCTTCATAGCCATACCTGCTGGATTATATACTCTCAAATATATGCCCGAAATGGGAACTGAAGAAAAAGAACCGCGTACAACTTCTTTTGTCTATTTCTATTCATTGTGGAGGGCCCTGTTTAATTGGTCTGTAGTAATCTCTTATTCCGTAGTTTTCATGAGATTTTTCATCAAATACGGTGTTTATACATTCTTACCATTGATGGTATTAAAATACGGTATGTCTTCTGGGGAGGCTGGACTCGTTTTCAGCATGATGAGCTTGGGGCTTGCGGCAGTAGCCACCCAAGTCAAACGTCTAGCAAATAGCAGATTCGAGATCAAATATATAGTTTTGGCCGGTATGATTTTTATAGGAATAGTTTCAATTGGTTTCAGCCTCGCAACTTCTCTCATTTCTTTCTTACTCGTTGGCCTTCTTTATGGTATAATGGAAGGATTCGCAGCAGGTCTGGAAACTAGCCTACTGACCCAAAACACTTCTCGAGACATCAGAGCCGGGATAGTTTCAATTGGATCTTGGATTCGAAATCTAGGAAAAACAATATCCCCTTTATTCTTCCTTTATGTTGCTACCCACCCTGAATTATTCATTCCATTATCCAATATCCCAATTTTAAATTTGGATCCTGCAACGATCGTGGGGCCCGATCAAGGATTTATTATCACAGGGCTGTTGGGCACTCTTGCCGGTGTTATACTAGCAGTCTTAATCGTCCTTTCTTGGGTGCTCAAAAAAATAAATTCCCCCTCTTAATTAGTCCAAACCCCTTTGCTATTCCCTCCTGTCAAATATCGAGAGTGTTAAGTTCGTCACACGCACGCCTCATTCCATGAAGGCGACTGCAAGAGCCCATCCCATCCAAGGACTCATAAAATATCATGGAATGCAAGACCCCATACTTAGGCTTCCTTTCCATGATAGTATTAGTGTTTGCACAGCCCCGAGTAGTACTACTACCACTGTGGAATTCGATTCCGCCCTAAAATCAGATCAATATTCCATCGACGGAAAAAATCTCCAAGGGCGATCAGCCGAACGTGTAAAAGCAGTTGTAGATCGGGTACGCGAATTGGGGGACATTTCTCACCATGTAAAACTTGAAAGTACAAATTCATTTCCTTCTAATATAGGACTTGGATCTTCTTCATCTGGTTTTGCAGCAGCAGCTTTGGCTTTATCATCAGCAGCCAATCTAGATCTTTCTTTGGAAGAAATTTCTACTATCGCCAGACGTGGATCCAGTTCTGCAGCCCGTTCTGTAACTGGAGGATTTTCCATCTTACGTTCAAGTGAAAACGATCTTGAATGTAAATCATACCAAATTGAAGATGGTTTCTCTGAGGATTTTCGAATCATTGTCGCAATTGTTCCTGCTCACAAAGAAACAGAATCTGCCCATGCAGAAGCCACTGAAAGCCACATGTTTCAAGCAAGAGTAAAACATGCAGAATCCCAAATATTCGAAGCACTAGATGCAATAGAAATCGGAGATTTTGATGGTATCTTTTCACTTGCAGAATTAGATTCCATTTCCTTGGCAGCAACTACTATGACTGGCCCAAAAGGATGGATTTACTGGAAGCCAGAAACACTATCGATTTTTGAAAATGTTCGTGCCTTGAGAGAAGAAGGGTTGGATGTATATTTTTCAACTGATACCGGTGCAACAGTTTATATCAATACGAGGGAAAAATATGTTTCTCAAATCTCAGATTCTATATCCGATCTTGGAATCGAGACAAAAACATGGCAAATGGGGGGCCCTGCAACCCTTTTGGATAGCAAAGAAGATCTGTTTTAATTTTCAAAAATATAGTCCGTTTCTTCATACCCCTCCCCATCTCCCTTCCCACGATACCTTCCACCATTTCTCCCTACCCCACATGCAAGTTTAACCATCGGTTTTATAATCACATCCGGGTCGTGATTCATATTCTTCAAAGGATCTTCCACATAAGCCGCTTCGTTGGTTCTGACTCCCCCTGGAGGCGGTGTAAATACCAATGAATCCACGGGAGTGTTCTTCAGTTCCAAGGACAATGTCCAATGAAAACCTTCTGCCCCAAACTTAGACGAAACATACGGACTTCTTTTGACTCTTCCCTTTTTACCGTGTCCTGATGTGACGTGAATTACCCTTCCACTTTTTCTATTTAACATACCTGGGAGTACAGCTCTAGTACATAAGAAACATCCACGCAAATTGGTGTTTATCACTTCATCCCATAATTCAAGAGGAACTTCCGCAACTGAGTATTCTTCACCCACTAGTGTCAGTTGTTTCACACCTGCATTGTTAACTAGAACATCTGCTCCCCCAAATTCCTCCGATATTTTAATTAAACGTTCCACATCATTTTCATTCCCCACATCGGCAACAACGGGAACTGCCTCCCCCTCCCCCTCGATTTTACCTATTGATTTTTTTAGTTCTTTCCTATCTATATCCCCACAAATCACAGTTGCTCCTTCTTCAACAAAACCCATAGACATAGCTTCTCCTAACCCTGCAGCAGCACCTGTTACAATAATTACTTTATTCGCAAGCTCCATACAATTCCCTCTGCAAGGAACTCACGTAACATTTGCGACAGAGGATGCTTTTATGTTTTGAGACAGGTTATACACCATGACACAATCAATTGGATTCGTTGGTTTGGGGATAATGGGTCTCCCCATGGCAAAAAATCTATTAAATGCAGGATATTCTGTAATCGGTTATAATCGATCTAAACCTAGATTACAAGAATTCGTTAAAGCCGGCGGAACGCCCGCAAAAACAATAAAAGATGTCGCAGAAAATGCACAAATAGTTATCACCTGTTTGCCAAATTCACAAACAGTCTCTGATGTAATTTTCCAAAACGAAGGCCTATTCGAAGGATTTCAAAATGGAAGTACACTCATAGATTGTTCTACCATATCTCCCAAGACCACTGTAGAAATCGCAGAAAAACTCACCAATTCTGGTGTATCTCTACTCGATGCTCCCATTTCTGGAGGGGAAGAAGGTGCAATTAATGGCTCCCTCTCTATCATGGTGGGTGGAGACTCCGACCTCTTAAGTCAACATATGGATGTTTTCAAATCAATGGGAACTACAATAACCTATTGCGGAAAAAGCGGCGCGGGACAGATAGCAAAAGCCTGCAATCAAATAATCGTTGCATCCCAAATGGTCGGCGTCAGCGAAGCGGTACTCCTCGCAAAAAAGGCTGGGGTGGATTTGGATTCTGTCATTTCTGCAATTTCACAGGGTGCAGCTAGCTGTTGGACACTTACTAACCGTGCCCCTGACATGATCAAGGGAGACTTCACTCCGGGATTTTTCGCCGAATATCAATATAAAGATCTCTGCATCGCAGTCGATTCTGGAAGGGAATTTGGCTCTCCAATGCCTCAGACTATGGTGGCACATGAGTTATATAAATCCATGGTTGAAAATGGTATGGGAAAGGATGGAAATTCTGGAGTTCTGCAAATATTAGAACTACTTGCTGGAACCACCACGGGATCTATTTAATTCTCTTTTTCTATCTTGTCCAACTCTTATGCAAGAAGTCTCCGAAGAACATAATTTAAAATCCCACCATGTTCGATGTATTTCACAGCAGCGGGTGTATTTACTTGGGCCACAACTGAAAATTCTACTTTATTTCCATCCTCTCTCTCAGCAATGACTTTTAATCTTTGACCAACACTCACTCCTGATTCCAGCCCTATTATATCATACTTTTCCGATCCATTAAGGCCCAGTTTCATTCGCGATTCTCCTTTTTCAAATTGAAGTGGAAGTACTCCCATTCCTACTAAATTATCTCTAAATATCCTTTCATAACTTTCTGCAATTGTCGCGCGTATTCCCAAGAGATCTGATCCCTTCGCCGCCCAATCTCGACTAGAGCCTGCTCCAAATTCTTTCCCTGCAAGAACAATAAGTGGAATTCCTTCTTCGTGGTAGTGTCTACTAGCCTCATAGACACTTGAAACCTCTTGAGAAATGAAATCTAATGTATAACCACCCTCTGTTCCTGGAACCAATTCATTCTTGATTCTGACATTAGCAAATGTGCCTCTCATCATTACCTCATGATTCCCCCGTCGAGATCCATATGTGTTAAATTCATATGGTGACAAACCCTGATCTGAAAGCCAAATACCCGCAGGGACACTAGCCCCAAATGGACCTGCTGGACTAATGTGATCTGTCGTAACAGTATCTCCTAACACCAACAAACAACGCGCGTTCTTTATATTTTCTGTCCCTGGGGGATCTGAAGAAAATTCTTGGAAAAATGGAGGTTCTCGAATATATGTAGATTCTGAATCCCACTCATAATTCATTCCTTTTGGCGCAGAGAGCTCTTCCCATTTTTCATCTCCCAGGAATACCTCCGAATATTTCTGTTGGAACATAGAAGGATCTAAATTCTCCCTCACCGTCTTGTTTATTTCTTCGTTACTAGGCCAGATATCAGCCAAATAAACTGGATTCCCTTCCCGATCCTCTCCCAGTGGTTCTGTTTCTAAGTTGATGTCCATTCTACCTGCAAGACCATACGCCACGACGAGAGGAGGGCTAGCAAGATAATTTGCTCTAATTTTCGGATGAATTCGAGCTTCAAAATTTCTATTACCACTCAAAACACTCGTTGTCCACAAACTATTCGCGTCAATGGCCCCTTCTATACCTTCGGGTAGGGGACCTGCGTTCCCAATACATGTTGTACATCCATACCCTACGACATGATAACCTAATTCTTCGAGCGGCACGAGTAAACCCGATTCTTTCAAATATTCTGTGACAACTTTGCTACCTGGCGCTAGACTAGTTTTGACATGAGGTGGTATTTCGAGACCCAATTCCACAGCCCTTTGAGCCAGAAGTCCCGCCGCTACCATAACCGTCGGATTCGACGTATTTGTACAACTAGTAATTGCACTTACCACGACGCTACCATGTCCAATTGAAGAATTTCGTCCTTCTTCCAACTCAACCAAAATTCCTTTTGATGTTTCCCTTTCTCCAACTTCAGATTCAAGTAAATCTTCGAAGTGATTCCTCATCTCATTCAACAACACTCTATCTTGCGGACGTTTTGGTCCGGCTAGGCTAGGTTCTATTGTTGATAAATCAAGCTCCACAATTTCTGTATATTCTGGCTCTTGTTCTCCAAATAATCCCTGCTCTTTTAGATATGCCTCGACCAACCGAATATGCTTTTCGTCCCTCCCCGTTAACCGAAGGTATTCTAGCGTCACATCGTCCACTGGAAACACGCTAATAGTAGATCCTTGTTCTGGAGCCATATTCGAAATAGTTGCTCTATCCGGAACTGACAACGTCTTGACAGCTGGACCAAAGAATTCTACAAATCTATCTACCACACCCACGTCTCTTAAAATTTCTACTATATATAGAACTAGATCTGTCGCTGTAGCTCCCTGTGGCAATTCTCCCGTTAATTTAACTCCAACAACCTCTGGAAGTGTCATGGTTATCGGCTGTCCTAACATTGCAGCTTCTGCTTCAATTCCTCCCACTCCCCATCCCACCACTCCGATTCCCCCAATCATAGGAGTATGACTATCCGTTCCCACAAGTGTATCTGGAAGTAACCACTGATCCTCTCCCACCAAACGTGAGTGGACAACTTGCCCAAGATATTCTAAATTCACTTGATGTACAATTCCCGTTCCAGGAGGTACCACTCTAAAACCAGAAAATGCTTGCTGCGCCCATTTAAGAGCACGATATCGTTCACCATTTCTTTTATACTCCAACTCAACATTACGTTCGTACGCATCTTTCGACCCAAAGAAATCCACCTGGACACTATGGTCAATTACCAAATCACACGGAACTGCAGGTTCTACTATTGAAGGATCTTTCCCTGCTCTATGAGCAGCCGATCTAAGCGCTGCTAAATCTACCACTGCAGGTACTCCTGTTAGGTCCTGCAACACAACTCTGGATGGGCTGAATGGAACTTCCACGTCAGGAGTTTCAGGCGCCCACGACGCTGCATGTTTAACATCCTCGAAAGTTATTATCTCCCCATCCACATTCCGCAAAACAGCCTCAAGTAGAATTCGAATACTAACTGGAAGGCTATTTAATTTACAAAGGCCCTCTTGTTCTAATAATTTCAAGGATGCTATCTTATACACATCCCCCTCGAATTCAAAATCTCTTATTGCAGGTGGAGAATTTGGTTTTTCCATGGAGACTCTACGCATAGGTACTTTAAATAAATAGAGAAGTCCGTCTACTTCTTGCAAAATGAATAATAACCGCAAGAATCAGACCAATCCCTCCTAGAACGAGCCCAATTCTCACAAAAGTAATTGAAACTGTACCTCGATAAAGTAAAAACCCCATCAAAAATGGACCTGCGGCCTGGCCGAAACTTTGAGCAGCCATTGCGGCAGAAATAGTTCCCCCTCTAAGTTCTGGAGGTGAAAATTGCACCATGAGACTTTTCTGAATGGGCGCACTTACACTCGCACCTGCTGAAAAAATAACCAACGCGAGCATCAACACAACAAATGAGCTAGATGCACCTATTATCGCCAGTCCCACTCCTGTCGTGAGTAAACTAATGCCTAGCAACGCCAATGGATCAAATCTAGCCATTAGGCGACCCGATTGAGCCGCCCCGATAAGTGTTAAAATACCATAACTTGTAACAATCACCCCCGCCTCGAACGCTCCATATTGGAACTTTTCTAAAACTAATAATGAAACATATGCAAAAAACGCAAAAGACATCATGAACCGAATAGCAAATGAAACGCTCACCGCGGCTATGTCTAACCTGATGAGGGATTTGTACAATTTAGACATGTAGCCACTCCCCAATCCCTGCACAACTTTGGCATCTGATGGCAATATCCTCCAAGTCCATAGGGCCGCAAAAATAGCAACAAAATATATAATAAACGGAGCTCTCCATGATGCTATCAATAGACCACTTGCGGCCAATGGAGCTACAAGAGCCACCGACTGCATCCCCACTATCCGAACACCCTGTGCTGTGGCTTCCTGAATATCCGCGTAATAATCCCCTATCATTGCCACACTTACTGGCATTAATGCAGCAAAACCCACCCCTTGTATCACTCGCAAAATAAGAACTGTAGAAAACTCATTTACCAACCCGATAGCACCTCCTGCAACACCAAAAACAATAAATCCAAATACTATCACTCGCCGCCGCCCAATTCTATCCGACAACATCCCCATCAATGGAACAAGGACAATGGAAGGTGCCGTATATACAGTTATGAGTTCCCCCGCTCTCACTAGTGGCATATCAAATACCAAGGTAACCTCTGTAGCAATTGGACTTACAATATATACACCTGCCATCCCCACGGCAGCAGCAAGCATGACAACCTGCATTTCTTTATCCAAAAACACCGTACCACCTTTGCCAAATATTAATTCCAACCAACTCTCCAGTGTTTTTCCCATACTATCTTATCAGCAGCATAAGCATTTACCGTAGCGGCTTTCTCCACCGCAGTATATTTCTGAACATGGAAGGTCATCTATCCGGCGGCGTCGTAGTTGTAGGCGAAGACGCAAAACAACGTTTCCACGATTCAAGAGGATATGGTATTCCGAAAAAAGGCAACGAAATTGAACTCGATCCGGTCGAAGCTGCTCATCTTCTACTCCGTGGAGATCTCGATAATATCGATGGAATGGATTTTATACAATTTGTATCTGCACAAAAACCAGATTTTTCTGCGCAATTTTCCACATATCTCGACCTCCGGTTTAGAGGATTTTATTTAACTCCAGCTAGCACTTCAAATAATCTTTCTAGTTCAAACATAGACTTCACAGTCTACGAACGAGGAACTAAACCCCCTGAAGGAGTCGTCAAATATGAATTACGCGTCATCGGAGAGCGTTCCACCATCCCCACAGACCAACTTGGTGAGCACGCTCTTGCAATCGTAGATGAAGAAGGTGAATTAACCTATTTCAACACAACTGAAATCAAACCAAATGGAAAAAAACAATTTCTCCCTCCTCCTTCACAAGGTATATTACTAACTGATAAAGTATTACTCAAAAATCCCGATTCTACTTTCCACAAAGAAGGATTTTTTGGTCAGTATATACCCAACACTCCCCATATACAACTCTCCCTAGTCGAAGCGGCTTATCTGTGCAATTGTGGATCGTTATCTATAGACGGGAATGTATTGCATCAAGGACGTAAAATCGAAGGTGATCTATTCGACCACCGGTTATCTGTGTATACCGCTTTACGCAAACGGGGATTGATCCCAAAAACCGGATTTAAATTTGGGTTTGATTTCCGCGTTTACCAAGATTTCAACACAACTGAAAACGTGCTCCATTCAGAGTATCTAGTCAAAGTTATCAAAAATGAACATGTTTTTTCAACCAAAGAATTATCCCTGAACGTCCGCCTTGCGGTGGGTGTGAGAAAACGAACACTTTTTGCAATTGTAGATGGGAGTAGTAATATCCGATGGGTCTTGGTGGAAAGGGTGACACCATGAATAACAAATCTAGTAAGGACAATAAGCACATTTCTATTGACCCCTGGGGGTCATCCACCATCGAAGATTACAACGATCTCTTCGTCCAATTTGGAATCTCCAAATTCGAGCATTTCCTTCCTGACATTTCCCATCCCCATCATCTAATGCGCCGAGGTATAATATTCGGCCACCGTGGATACCGATCCATCCTCGAAGCCATGAAGTCTAAAAGTCCATTTTCAGTCCTTTCAGGTTTTATGCCCACTGGGGATCCTCATATTGGCCACAAAATGGTTTTTGATGAGATCGTTTGGCATCAAAAACAAGGAGCAAAGGCCTATGGTTTAATAGCAGACCTCGAGGCACATGCAGCTAGAAAATTGAGTTGGAGTGAAATAGATGACCACGCTAGGAAATATATTTTAGCTCTTCTAGCATCTGGATTCGACCTGGAAACCGGAGAGATATATCGACAATCTGAAAATAAACGAGTTAAAGATTTGGCGTTTGAACTTGGTATCGAAACCAACTTTTCTGAAATGCAATCAATCTATGGTTTTTCTGGCAACACTGAAATATCCCATATCCAAAGTGTGTTAACCCAAGCTGCTGACATACTCTATCCCCAACTTGATCACCCACAACCAACTGTCATTCCTGTAGGCCCCGACCAAGATCCCCACCTAAGATTAACTAGAGATTTGGCATCTCGGTTGCGTTTATTCTCCGTAACAGAAGCATACGCAAGTTTCGAAGCAGATGCCGCAGAACTTGAGTATCTTAAAGCCGCATTTGAGAACCTATCCCCCCTCCAAACCCCACTCCATTGCAATGATGTCGCTGATTGGATTGGGAATGAAAACCAAGCAAGCGAAGCCCTTGCTACCATCACCAATAAACTCAAAGAAGCTTCAAAAGAAGAATTCCACCCCCGCATCCGCATAATCAACCATCGGGCCTCCTCTGATCTATTCAAAGAGCTAGAATCTAGGATCTCTCAAAATAAACAAGTATACAAACAACACATAGATGTTTTCGATGCATCTCACAGTGATATCGACGACATGGTGAGGGAATTTGAAATAGAAAATGGTGGATATGGATTCTACCCCCCTCTATCTTTGTACCACCGATTCATGAGCGGTCTTACTGGGGGTAAAATGTCTTCTTCTATCCCTGATAGTCATATCAGCCTGTTTGAAGATCCTGAAAGTGGATACCAAAAAGTAAAACAATCTACAACCGGCGGAAGAGAATCTGCAGAACTCCAACGTGAATTGGGCGGGGAAGCAGACAAATGTCCTGTATATGAACTATATGCCTATCTCTTAACACAAGACGATGATTCTTACGCACAACGAGTCTACGAGGAATGCACAAATGGAACTCGACTTTGCGGAGATTGCAAAGAAGAAGCAGCAAATTTAATGCGAGAATTCTTAAAGGATTATCAACAAAAAATAAAAGAAGTTGAACCACTACTAGAAAAATTAAATTCCAACATATCCAACCCCGAGGAACGCTCTTAAATGACCATCAAACTCCCGAAAAACCAGAAAATAGTTTTCGAAGCAGCAAGTCCTACCGAGGAGAAAACATTCGATCAACTATCTGAAGAAACTAAACTCAAACTTGAACACATATCCGGCGCATCATTCGCACTTGAAGCCCAAGGATTAATTTCAATAACTACTCTTTCTGATTCTAAATCCTCACTCACAGACGAAGGATCTCGCTATCTAGAACACTCTTTACCCGAACTACGACTTTACCAGGCCGTACGACTAATGGGCGAATTTGAAACCGAATTTGATCTATCCCAAGCAATTGACCAATCATCTCTCAATAAAAATGAAGTCGGTGTGGCACTCTCCAACTACGCTCGAAAAGACTATGGAACAATTAATCAAGGAAAAATAATATCCTCCCGAGATTTCGATCCCAAATCTGACCCCGAACAAGTCGCTCTTGCTTCCATTGGTCAGGGCACAGAACTTGATCAACACATAGTAGCTAGACTTGAATCTCGGGGGTTGATAAACACCAGTCAACTCACAACTAGATCTGTTATTTTAACCAAAAAAGGAATCTTAGAGCGCAAGAAAGGCGTGAAAATATCTGAGGGTGTAACTAACCTCACACCTCAGATGTTGTCTCAAGGAAACTGGGAGGGCATAGAATACACAACCTATAATGTCGAAGCCGAGGCTGCACCTTACATCGGAGGTAGAGTGCATATCCTTCGAGACACTGCCGAGAGGGTCAAAGACACGCTAGTTAGCATGGGATTTCAAGAGATGGAAGGTCCTCATGCTGACTCAGAATTTTGGATCAATGATTGTTTGTTTATGCCCCAAGACCACCCTGCAAGAACTCATTGGGATCAATTTGCACTTTCTGTACCTCCTGCACAAAATTTACCCCCTGACATAGTCGAAAAAGTTCAAAGCTCTCACCTCGACGGCGTCGGAACAGATGGAGATGGTTACCATTCCCCCTGGTCAGAAGATGTGGCACTTGGAATCGACCTTCGAGGCCACACCACTTCTTTATCCATGCGATACCTTTCCGGGCAGGCAATAGGCCATCTTGAACCCCCTCAGAGATTTTTCTCTGTAGAAAAAGTCTATCGAAACGATACGTTGGATCCTACTCATTTACTTGAATTTTTTCAAATAGAAGGATGGGTCATGGCAGAAAATTTATCCGTTAGAGATCTCATGGGAACTTTCACCGAATTTTACCGTCGGTTTGGAATAACCAATCTTAAATTCAAACCCCATTACAATCCTTACACCGAACCAAGCTTCGAACTTTTCGGAGAACACCCCCGAACAGGAGAATTGATTGAGATAGGAAACTCGGGTCTCTTTCGAGACGAAGTCCTACGCCCTCTCGGAGTCAACTGCGACGTCATGGCATGGGGTTTGGCACTCGAACGACTCTTAATGCTAATGTATGGGTTTGAAGATATACGAGATGTCCATGGGACTCTTTGTGATTTACACCTTTTGCGATCTACGGAGGTACCTTATTAATGCCAGTTGTAAGTCTCCACCCCACTCTTTTAAGAAAAATGACCGGGGTAGAAATCTCCGATGAAAAATTAAAAGAAGATCTATTTAATTTGGGTCTCGAATTCGATGGAGAAGACGAAGATGGAAATTTCCAATTAGAATTCGCACCCGACAGATTGGACAGATTATCCACTGAAGGAATCGCACGATCTTTGAGATATTACTATGGCCAAGATAGAGGAATTTTCATCCCTTCCCTCAATCCTCCAAATTGGACTATATCTTTACATTCTCCCATCCACCATAGCCGTCCCTGTGTCACTGGTGCTATCGTCCGTGGAATCAAATTAGACGATTCTATTTTGAAATCCTTAATCCAATTACAGGAAAAACTTCACGACACCATCGGTAGGGGTAGGGCAAAAGGATCTATCGGCATCCATGACCTTTCCATGATCAAAGCTATTGAAAATTCAGATGGAATGTCTTCTATCTCATATTGTGGAACTCCTCCTTCGGAACCATCCTTTGTCCCGCTAGGACTCAAGGAAGAATTGACACCTGAGCAGATACTTGAATCCCACCCAACCGGCAAAAAGTACAAAAAACTCGTGGAAGATGATCAACAGTACCCCGCATTTTTCGACGACCTTGGATTATTTTCATTCCCCCCGATAATTAACAGCGCACGCACCGAAGTGACTGTTGATTCTAGAGATCTACTTATTGAGATGACCGGAACCGACCAGTGGACCATTGACCGAATGCTCAATATAATTTGCTATGCTTTAGAAGCCCACGGGGCCACTCTTGAAGAACTCACTATCCAAACTCCAGATGGCATAGTTAACAAACCAGTTTTCTCCCCTGATACTAAACACCTGGACCACAATAGGATAGAACAAATTCTCGGCACTAACTTCTCCCCAAACGACGTCGTCGACCTACTCGAACGTTCTGGGCTGGATGGAAAAATCATCGCACCACCATACTGAGGCGAAGTTCCTCCCCAAGAATCCCAATACCGGGTCACAATACCTCCTTACAGAGTCGATGTACTCCATCCTCTTGATATCATTGATGATATTGGTAG
>JAKURE010000020.1 GCA_022450005.1 Halobacteriales archaeon | reverse complement strand
AAAGGTACTAGGGCCAAGGGGAAAAATGCCAAGACCGCTTCAGCCAGAAGAAGATGTGGTTGATGTAGTCAATAGAATGAAAAATACAGTTCAGCTGCGAAGTCGAGATAATCGAACATTCCACGCACGTGTTGGGGCACAAGATATGTCTGCAACGGATATAGCCACAAACATAGAAGTGGTGATTAGGAGACTTGATGCAGCATTAAAAAATGGGGCGCGGCTGGTGGATTCAATCTATGTTAAGACTACGATGGGGCCTTCGGAGAGGGTGGCATAATGTCTACACAAGTGGAACGGCATACAGATAATTTGCCGGAGTGGAAGACACAAGAGGTTGAAGAAGTCAAAGAGTGGCTTTCGAATCACGTGAGTATCGGTGTTTGTGATGTCTCAGGAATTCCAAGTAGGCAATTTCAGCAAATGCGGGCAAGTCTCAGAGGCCAAGTTGCAATTAAAGTGAGTAGAAACACACTAGTTAAACTTGCTGCCGAGGGCGTAAAGGGATTGGAGTCAATGGCCGATCAACTCAAAGGACAAGTAGGTGTTGTTGGCACGAATAACAATCCATTTACATTGTATCAAATGCTCAAAGGTTCGAAAACCCCCGCGCCGATAAATGCAGGGGATGTAGCCACCAAACAAATTATCATACCCGAGGGAGATACTGGATTCCCTCCAGGTCCTTTTGTAGGAGACTTACAGGCCGTAGGAGCTGCTGCCCAAATAGCAGATGGATCCATTCGAGTGACTGCATCTAGTGTTGTTGCAGAGATGGGAGATGTCGTTACTCCACAACTAGCTAATGTGTTAGGTGCTCTGGGGATAGAACCGAAAGAAGTTGGGTTGAACTTAAAAGCAGTTTATTCAGAGGGAGTTATCTATGAGGTAAGTTCCCTTGACATAGACACAGATGAATACAAAGTAAAATTCGCCAAAGCGGCAAATAATGCAAGGAGTTTATCAATAAATAGTGGGCATCCAACTTCTCAAACGATATCCACCATGTTGGTTAATGGACTTAGAAATGCCAAAGCAGTAGGCATTTCGGCAGCTATCGAAAGTCCAGATTTGGCAGTGGAATTAATAAACAAGGCAGTTGCAGAGTCTCATACATTGGCGGTATCTCTGGAAGAGGATGCACGGCCCGAAACGTTGAAGAACGTGGCTAAAAATGAATCGATAGACAAAAAAGAACAGAACGTTGAACAAGAGAACACAGAAGATACCGAAGCTGAAAGCGAGGATGCGACAGAAGAAGCGTCTGCAGCAGGACTTGGGGATCTTTTCGGATAAAAATAAATAAAACAAATAGGAATTAAAATGGAATATATATACGCAGCATTAATCCTTCATGAATCGGAAAAAGAAATAAACGAAGAAAGTTTGACAACAGTGCTAAAAGCAGCTGATGTGAAAGTCGAAGACGTACGTGTTAAAGCACTAGTTGCGGCACTGGAAGATGTCAATATCGAAGAAGCATTGGAAGCAGGGCAAGTTGCCATTCCCGCAGCAGTAGCTGTTGGAAGTGGCGGAGCTGGTGGAGAGGCTGCTGCAGACTCAGGTAATGCTGAGGAAGCAAAAGCATCTGCAGAAGAAGAAGCAAAACAGGCAGAAGAAGAAGAGGCAGCATCCGCAGCAGGACTTGGGGATCTTTTCGGGTAAACTAACTGCTCGGAAAGGAATCAAATTCCTATTAAGTTTTGTTACGAGAGAAGGGATTGGTATAACAGGTAGAGGTGACTATTTACGCCGGTATGTGGATCCTTTTGTAGTATCTTCTACAATAATTCCGAGAAGCTCCAATTCTTTTCGCATTTCGTCTGCTTTGTCATAATTGCCTTTAGAACGCTCTTGTTCACGGGAAGCTATTAAGGAAGTAATTGTATCGGGGAATGATTCGTTCGAATCGACCACATCAAAAGAGAATCCAAGTACATCTCTAGCAAGGGCGTCCAGAGTTTTAATCGCAAGATCCAATCCAAAGTGGTCATATTCTTCGTGTGTTTCAAAGTGTTGGTTAAGGGAATTAACAACATCAAAAATTGCCACGAGTGCTTCTCTGGTATTAAAATCATCATTCAATGCAATTTGGAAATTTTGTATAGAAGATTCTATAGATTTTCGGAGAGTTTCGTCGGTTATTGAGTGGGGATGGGGCCCGAGGGATGCGTTTGTAGTTCGAAGGTAGGTTCGTTCCAATCTCCCCCAACGTTCTACCGCCTCGTGGAGGGCGGACTCAGAATAAGCTTGATGCCGATGATAAGAAGTTGAAATTAAAAACATTTTAATGGAATTGGAACCAAACTCTGAGATCGCATTGGTAACAGAAAAATAATTTTTTAGACTCGAACTCATTTTTTCACCTTGTGTTTCTAGAAGACGTACGTGTATCCAAAAATTGGCAAAATTTTCCCCGGTGGATGCTTCACTCTGGGCTTTTTCGTTTTCGTGGTGGGGGAACATCAAATCTTGTCCCCCTGCATGAATATCAATAGTATTCGAAAGATGAGTCATAGACATCGCAGAACACTCTATATGCCAGCCCGGCCTCCCAAGACCCCATGGAGAATCCCAAACATCTCCAGAAGGAGCAGTTATAGGAGGTAGGTTTGGATCTCGGTATTTTGAGATAGATTCGGGAGGAACTTGGCCTGATTTCCATAAAGCGAAGTCATGGGGGTGTCTTTTCTCGCTCGCTTCTTCTGAAGCATCTGAAAAAAATTCTTCGTCTAAATTTGGTTTGGATAGTGCCCCATAATTGTCAAATGAACTTACGTCAAAATATACCGAACCATTAGACTCATAAGCGTGATTTGAATCAATGAGGGAAGAAATAATGGTGATGATTTCAGGTATATGTTCAGAGGCTTTTGGGTAAACATGGGCACTTTTTAAACCTAATGAATTCATATCCTCAAGGGCTTTATTGATAAAATAGGTAGCAACTTCTGATTCAGAACTCCCGTAATCGGATTCGCCAAGTCTAGCTACAATTTTCTCATTTATATCGGTGAAATTTTCAACATAAGTGACTGAGAATCCCAAATATTCAAGCCACCGCCTCATAACATCCACGTGGACCCAGGCTCGCGCATGTCCCAAGTGGGGTAAATCGGAAACTGTTAAACCGCAAAAATATATTGAAACAGAATTTGGAGTTATTGGTTTAAATTTCTCTTTTTTCCCAGTGAGGGAATTGGTTATGAATAGCGACACTAAAAAACGAAAGGTTTGGCAACTGGATTAAATTAACTATTGCGCCTCTCCACCATATTTGAGTAGAATATAACACAAAAAAAGAATTGCAATCATTCCAAAAATAGAAGCTATCAATATGCTTTTCGCTGAATCGGGGAAAGAAGGCCCTGCGGCTGCGACTACCCCCGAGTAAAAAAGAAGTGCGAGAAATCCCATAGAAAATTTGAAAAAATGCGAGAAGCCCATATAGTAAAGTCTCGGAATGGGAATTGCATAAAGGCACCGATACGATCGGAAAGGTGTCAAAAATGTTTTAAGGAGTAGGGTTTACTAAAGTGTCATGGGGAACATAGAAGAAGAATTACGTGAACAGTTTTTTGAGGCGTTCTCTCCCGCCACATATCCAATATCAAATCAGATGGATCTAGTTCCAACACTGCCAAATGGCATGTCTACTAGATTTGAATCAGGGGACTTTTCAATGACGGTGATCGAATTGAGTATGAGGTTGTCAGATAAACAAGATTTTCCTTATGAAACTGTGGAGGATCTGATAGAGGATCTAATAGATGGAATGAAGGAAAAGGGGATTATTTAAAATGATAACCGCTAAACGGTTGCGTTAAGAACAATAAGTATGGACCCAGCCATATTAGGCCCAATTGATGTTATTTTTTCTCCAATCATAGAGCCCATATTGCTGATTGGGGCGATAATAAATCTAGTCACTCGGCATTTGGCCCATAGATCCCATATTCGGCAAAATGAAGAAGAGAAGGGATCCCTGAAACGCTTTGTATTTCATGAGATTTCTAATGGAATATTGATAATATTTTCACTATACTATATGACCCTTCACCACCACGGGGGAATGGTTTTATCTTTAATGGTTTTGGCTATGGTTTTGGCAGACATATTTGAGTTCGAATCCAGGCTTGTAGAATCTAGAGGGGGGATGGAAATAGAATTACCAAAGGGTGCGATGGTCGGGTCGGCGCTAGTAGTAGTGTACATACTATACATAATCATACTTCCTGCAGGACCACTAGATCAATTTCTCACATTAATACCGATATAAATAAATTGGTTTTACTTTTCGTTTGATTTTGCTTTGATTTCGTTGATAGCGGGGATGAGAACCCAAAAGGTAAGGGCCCCGACGACGGCGAACCAAAACATAATTTCCCGGAGTACAATTGAAAACTGCCCGTAAAAATCCAAGTTTTCAGGAACGGGTGCTATTAGCTGCGTGGTTTCAAACCCGGGAGTTGTGAACCACCCAGAGAGTATCATCCAAGCTAGCCCTGCGATTGAAAATATACCAAAACCTTTCATGAATTCGTCGGCCATGGTCTGTAGTTAATCCTCCTTGCCCTTAGTTATTGTCATTCCCTGTGTTTTGAAACGGCTAGTAAATGCGTATACTACGGTTCCGATTCCAATTGAAGAAAGGCCGACTAACGCTAATAAAGGGTCGATCTGAGAAAATGGGGAGGTTGCCCTTTGAGTTGCCGTGTCAAGTAGGATGAAACCAATGACAATGGCGAGTATGGAAAAGGCAGTTGAAAGTACAACTATACTTTTATAAAGTTGGTTAGGAACAATTACTTCTCTGTCTGTTTTTCCCATAGTAATGAGTTATTTGGGAGGTTTCGGGGGCCTATATGGTTTAGGGGGTCTAAGGCGGTAGTAACGTCTGTTTAATTCATACATATATCCTTCCCGCATGGTTTTTAATAGGGAATAGAATACAATCCCAAATAGAACAGGTAGAATGAAAGTTAAATCAAAGAGAAGATGGGAATTTAGAGGGACCAGATTTTTGACAGAAAGAACACTTACGGTGAATGCAAAAACCACACCTGCGACACCGAAAGCTGCCCAAAATGGTTCTTCTACAGGTCGTCTAGCTTTGCCTTTATTTACAAATGGCAGGGCTGCCAAGAACCCCACGACGACTAGATTTGCAAGAACTCCAAATGTTCGGTCTAGCATTATTTTGTCACCTCCCAATATGGAAAGTGCGGGGTTGAGCGGTTCGAGCTTAAGAAGACCAAATGACCAATATAGATACCAATCGGGGAGGATGACCGCAGGGGTTTGGCTTGGGTTTGCAGGAGCGGCAATATGGGGAGGTGCAACGGCCGAAAGAAGTAATATAATGCCTATGAAAAAGCTAGTAATTGCAAATCCACGGACGACTTCATGTGGCCACATTGGAAATCCCAATACTTCCCGTTCCAAATAGTCGGCACGGGACCGGATATCTTGATCTTCAAGTCTGGCCCGTTCGAAATATTCATACGTGAGTTGTGCTAGTCCGGTGGATCTAGATTTACGCTCAGACCAACTAGGTGTTTGATCATCAGGAGGGACAGGGTTTTGCATTAACCCAGAGCCATCGGTGAGGATGGGAAATTCCACGTTGTCTTTTTGTTTTTTGTATGTTTTTCTTTTCATAATATCATCAATGTGGTTCTGCAATTCCTTGCATCCAAACAATTCCAATATGGATCGCGATCACAGTGGTTACCGCAAATGGAAGTACGAATACATGGAGGATATACATACGTTGTAAAGTGGCTTGGCCTAGGGAGAATCCACCAAACATTAGTTGGGCAACCCATTCGCCCAATATCGGAATTGAGAGGGCCATTTCAACTCCAATTTGCCCGGCCCAAAACGAAAGTTGGTCCCAGGGGAGGAGGTAACCTGTGTAGCCGAACATCAGGGTGAGTGAAATTAAGATGATCCCTATTATCCAATTTAATTCTCTTGGTTCTTTGTAGGCCCCTACGAAATAGACACGTAGCATATGGAGGAAAACTGCGGCCACCATAACTTGTGCAGACCATCGATGGATGGAACGTAACATGAATCCGAAATTAAGATCGGTCATGATGTATGTTATTTGATTGTATGCAACTGAAGGGTCTCCAGCCGTTGCAGGGGAATAGTAGAATCCTAGCAAAGCCCCGGAAATGGCAGCGACTATATATGCAATCACAGAAAAGGTTCCGAGAGCAAATAGAGGATACCAATACCAAAATTTATTATCAAGATTGTATTGTTCGGTGTGGCTACGGGGCATTTGCATATTTATCTTGTAGTATAAATTTTCCATAGACTCCAGGTAATCTACTATTCGGAGACGTTGATCCGCCCAGATGAGAATTGTTAAATAGGTTTTTTCAAGGGGGGTCAATTCCTTTTCGGATAGCCATTTGGAATAGTCGTAGTGTTCTTTTAAATCAGGAGTCATGTCATTCCTCAGTCCTTGGTAAAGCTACAAATCGATCTTTGATTATGCTGAAAGGATCATAGACGGATTGGTGGCACTGGCAGTAAATTAAATCTGCGCCATCAAATTTTTCACTATCGGTGAATGATTTGAATCCGGGAACGCAGCAAAAGTGAGTGCATTTGTCTAATATGGCTATAAATCCTTGGCTGCAACTTTCCTGAAGCCATTGTTTTGTTTCGCCCTGTGCATTAGAGATTAGGTTGTCAACTATTGTGCTACGAATGAGCTGCACGGGCATCTGTACTTGAGGAGGTACATCTTGAGACCTCCAGGTGGCAAATGCAGGCTTTCCCACACCCGCCTTTCCAATTGAATTCCCCCAAGTCACGTAGTCCTCAAAATCGTCAATGTGTACTTTTGCCCCAGGAGAAACTTCTTCTTTTTGCCACTTATAAGGGGGATTATTTGCATATCTGAAATAGTTGTCTTGATCCGCAAGTGGTTTTACCCCAGGGTAGGTTTGGACACCACAGTATTGGAACCAATCAGAGGAATAAGTAACACCGGCTATTTCTTGTTGGGCCACAGTTACCTTCCGCCCTCCTTCAATTATTTCGGATACTTTTGGCCACAATCCCATAAGGAATCCGTCGTCGTCGATGACGACGGGTATTTGAGGCATTCCGCGAGGAGCAGGACCAAATAATTTTTCGATTCCGAAGTATTCGGTTACGCCACCACCAGCTCCAGAAGGATTGGTCATGGTGTTTACAGTTCCGCTAGTCGCAGTTCCAATACCTGCTAGTGCAGCCCCGCCTACGACACCTTTGACAAACCGTCTTCTTCCAGAAACTTTGGGGTATTTATCATCTGAAGTCATGGTTATTTTTTCTTATAGAGATATAGATTGGTTTTCATCTTATCGGTCATAGTGGTAATTATGGAATGGCCATGTACATCTTCTGGTTTGGTGTAGAGGTCTTCCCATTTTCTCCTGCGCTGTTTTACAATTACGACATCCGGTAAGAAATCTCTTCGGTATAGAACCAGGATGAAAGATAAATTAATAAATAGTAGGGCTAGTAGACCTCCTAAATACATATTTCCCACTCCAGAGAATCCCCAGCCCCCGAGGATTAAACCATAGGTGAATAGGGTCGCGAACAGAACTTCGACTACAGTGAGTAAAACTATGGCTATTGTTGCTGCCGTGCTTTCTCGTGGAGGTTCGTAGCGGTGTATAGAACCATATTTACTACTTGGAGATGTCATATTATCACTTTTGTTTTGGGTATCCTGAATGTGGCGTTTCGTTGTATTTTAAGAAGAAAAATGTGAAGACTAGAGAAGCGAAGATTCCAAGAAATGTTGCTATTCCGACCCAGTGTGCTTGGAATGCCACACCCATGTGTTCGGGGTCTTCTCCTTCAGAATGCGGATCATCTCCCCCCGTCCCCATTCCTGCGGCATGGCCACCACTGCTACTTGATGCAGTAGCTGCTCCCCCTTCACTAACTATTACTTTGCCGATCATTTGGATGGTTTCGTGGGGGACACAGAAATAGCCATATTCCCCTTCCGTATCGAAGGTATAGGAGTAAGTTTCATCTTTTGCAATGTTTCCATCGGGGTAGCCACTTCTGGCATCGTCTTCAGAGTCAAATCCACCAGATGCCCAATAGGGTGCCCCATCGGGCAATTCATTCTCATAAGCAGTGACTGAATGTCCCATTTGGCCAACGGTAATCCATTCGACCGTGTCTCCGGGGGCAATGGTGATCACATCAGGATCATAGATCATAGCGTCGGTCATATCGACCACATGAGTCTGGGCAGATACTTCTTCTGACGAGGGTACTTCTGCCGCTGCAACAGTTGGAGAGGCAAAAAGAAGTGCAAGAGACCCGGTAGCAGATTGGAGGAAATGCCGCCGATGCATATAGTGGAATATGAGTAGGGGAGGTGAATAAAGGCACCGATATGTGTGAAATAAACAGAGATATAAAATATCTGAAAATTGATCTTATTTTTTATCAGATGGGGGGAGGAAATCAGGTCGGAAATCAGATCCAATTCCAATTTTTTTTAGTCGATCTGCGTACTCCGTAGACCGAAAACGATCAGATAGACGTGAGTGGACTACGACTAAGAGTAGGAATAGCCCGGTAAAAATAAAACCAAATCCAGAGACAGTGGTGAGAATTCCTGAACCGGGACGGGGGAAGTTTACAAAAAGGGGTGAAAAAAGAAGTAGAATTCCAATGATCAAGAAGGATGATGCCAATATTTGAAGCAATTTATTTCCAATTCCGGAGGAGGATTTGGATGGTGCATCAATGTTGAGAGAGAAATCCCCTGCAGGTAGTTCAGGTACATCGTAAGTGTCCATAGAGCAAAGTACAACTATATTTTCTATCTCGGTTCGGATTGAACCCATCCCACTCACTGAACCGTCGAGTGCTATGAGGGCATATCCGGCATCGTCGTAGATTAAAAGATTCTCTTCGTCATCAATATGGATTGTTTCTATTGCGGCTATGATATTCCGCCTAGAGATTCGATCTTTAATGTCTAGGTCTACACGATTTAACAATTCTTTGCCAACTATAGAAAATTCTAGATCGGGGGGGAGATCGGAGTCAAGTGGGGTGAGTGATTCTTCGTTGGGGCTGGACAAGGTGTTTTCATATTGTTAACCGAAGAGCAAAAATTAAGTGATCTTAGAGTGTTTGGTTTGAACGAACGGGATGAATGGAGATGAAATAATTGCCACAATAGTTCTAATTACTGTTACGGCTAGTTTTCCATTTTATATATATGGTGCATGGATAATTCTTAGAGAAAAAGTAGTTACATGGGGTGTTTTAGTCCACCATTTAAAATTTATTTTTACAGGGCTTGCACTTACTACATTCCCCATTATTGTGTGGATGATACCTAGATCTTTTTCACGGTTAGATGGATATATTGCGTTGCACACTTTTGTGGGCCTCCAGGCATATGCATTTTTAATCTTTGCATTGACAGGAATAATCAAAATATTTAATGCGAAGAGATCTTTGAACCTATATCAAGTTCCAGATGACTCGATTCCAATTGAAGAATTGGGAGAGGGGATTGATCTATGGAGAAGGAGACTAAGAGTAGGAGTAATGGGATTTCTAATAATCTGGATCATAGCATGGAGCATAGGAGTGATCCGATACTTCCAATTATATTGAAAATGGAATTAAATTCCTAAAATTTTTCTTGCTTGTTTTGGTGTAGCAATTTCTCGGCCAAGATTTTCACAGATGTTAACTACGGTTTCGACCACTTGCTGGCAGGTTTCTATTTTTTCATCCTTATGAGGATACATGTATACGGTGTCTTCCATACCGATACGTACGACTTGATACCCCATCATTATTGCCTCGACTGTCAGGGGTAGCCAATTTCTTCCACCTACAACGCTTCCCTGAACTGTGTCTTCTCTAGGGAGTGGATTTGTTTCCCACATAGAAGCCAAATATAATGCCCCCCAGGGATGAGGGGCAGTTGGGCCGGAGGTGAAGTATGCGTGATCACCACAAGTTGTGTTTACATAATAGGGTTTTTTCCATACACCTGTGTCAACAAGCCATCTTTTGAGTCGAGGATATGCTTTATAAGAATAAGCCATCATTTCTGGTTTGAGACCATTGTCTTGGAGGAAATTCACCCACCCTTGTAAAATATCAGGGTTCATCACGAAAGGGGCCCGGGGGTCTAAGGCATCTCCCAAAGGGGAGCCAGTAACCATATCAACATATCCAGGACCGTACTCATCGAGAATCCTACCGATGGTTTGTTCTAAAAGGGGGACCCCAAAAGTGGCACCTTCGATATTGCTCCTTACATTAATAGTAGTAATAGGATTGTGTTCTTTTTGGATTAGTTTAATTGTTTTAACTATAGTCTCAGGAGAGGCATCGGGAATGCCATCCTCCCTGCGGACGTGGAGATGGGCCATAGAAGCCCCAGCATTCATCGCCCCGATTACCTGGTCTGCAACTTCTTCTGCCACATAAGGTTGGTGGGGGTTCAAATCTCTTTTTATAAATGACCCACAGGGGGCGACTTCTATTATCAGAGGAGTATCCAAAGTGTCAATTGGATCTGCATTATGGCCTTGGTAACTTTTCCAAGGGGTTTTGTAATAGCTTTCATCCTTATAACCAAATTCGGTATCAACCATAAGTACGGGGAGGTCACTTGAGTATAATAATTATTTGATATCTCAACAGATTGGTTGATCAAATAATAGAGGGGGTTGAGATAGGATTAAGAGTGGGTGAACCCTGGAAGAGGTATGGCAATGCCAAAAAAATTCATAGAGATGTTCGAAAAAAATGTTTTTTCAAGTCTCGCCACCATAATGGAAGATGGATCCCCCCATGTAGTTCCGGTATGGGTGGGCATTGATGGTGAATATATAATAACAGCAGGAGGAATAGAGCACGTAAGGCATGCAAATATGAAACGAGATCCGAGAGTGGCACTTACAATTTCTGCTCCAGAAAACCCATATGAAGTGTATTTAGTTAGGGGAAAGGTAGTAGACATGTCAAAACAGGGGGGGAAAGAATTTCTAGACCAAGAGGCCCAGCGAAGATGGGGAGTACAAGAATACCCATTCCAAAAGAAAAAGGAACGATATCTAATTCAGATTTTGCCGGAGAAGATTATAGACACTTCTTCGGTCATTCCAGACGGCGTGGACATAAAATAAGTTAAGAAGATTTAGATGGGAGTGATAAGATTCCAGTTAATTTGTTATCGACCGCATACGTTGAGTTTGGTGGGACGGCTATAGTTGTAAAAGGGGCTTCGATGATTGCAGGCCCGTTCACAACATTTCCAGGGAGTAATTTGGCCCAGTCATAGATGATAGAAGATTGAAAACCGTCAGGAAGCCAATAGACAGGTCTTGATCCTGTTTCTGCAGATTGTGGGTCGGGTCCGGACAATGGATACTCCGATAGAAGTGGTTTGTCACGGGGGGCAGTTGCTTGAAGTACAAAATTATCTATTTCCACTCCGTTTTGGGGAGTAGTAGATATCGGACTATACACCTCATTGTACTCTTTCTCAAATGCAGACGCAATGGTAGAGATATCCTGATCAGAAGTGAGTTCAGTTAGAGGAGAAGTAACGCGAGTTACATCCAACTGTCCCCCGTATTTCATGTCAAGATATAATTCAAATGAAAGTTGAGCTTCCCCGTATCCCTCACCTTTAAAATCGTGGATCGCTAGTTCTTGAAGATCGAGTACCGTTTGGTTGAATTCGTCGAAATTTTGATAAGGGTCCAAGGTCCCTGGCTGGAGGAGAGGAATGTGTAAAGACTGTTCGTAGATATGTTTTGTGTCCATGACACTAGAACCAAAAGCAGAAAATACAGAGGAATAGGGGAATACGATGACGGTGTTTACTCCGGCGTGTTTTGCGAATCCTTCTGCGTGTGTTGGTCCGGCGCCCCCAATGGCAAATAGAACAAAATTTTGAGGATCATACCCACGGAGTGCTGTCTCCTTGTAGATGGTACTTCCCATTTCAGCATCAGTTATGGAGCGGATCAAACTCGCTGCTTCGACCACACCTATTCCGAGTGGGTCTGCAACTTGTCGCTGTACTGCACGCTCTGCATGTCGTACGCTCAATGGTTTTTCCCCCCCATGGAATCCAGATGGATCTATATATCCTAGGATAACATCTGCATCGGTTACAGTTGGATTTCGTCCACCTTGGTTATAACATGCAGGGCCCGGGTTTGATCCAGCACTCTCTGGTCCAACTTCTATTTTGTTGTCTAGATCGGCCCTTACTCGTGCGATAGAGCCCCCACCAGCACCTATAGACTGACTTTTGAGCATGGTGCTATGAACCCTCCAGCGATCTACGATGGGTTCAAGGTTGTAAGTTCGAGAAGCTCCTCCAGCGATCAAAGATAGATCAAAACTAGTTCCCCCCATGTCTGCTGCAATCACATTTTCATAACCATAGATACCACCAAGATAAGAACCGCCGACCAGAGCAGAAGCGGGACCACCTTTGAATGTATCAATTGCGCTCGTTCGGAAGATTTCTGCAGTCCCACCGGTGTTGTGAATCATTTGAAGTGGTTTAACATATCCGCGCTGTCTAAGTTCATCTCCAATGCCATACAATTCATCGATCATAGATTGATGAAGATATGCACTTAGCATAGTTGTAATCGTGCGTTCATATTCACCTTTTTTTCTGCTTATTTCGGAAGATAAAAATACAGGTGCACTTCCGAGATATGCATCGGGGTATTCATCAGATATTATTTCTCTGACTTTTTGTTCATGGGTAGGATTTCTGTGAGACCATGCGAGGCACACGGCGAACCCTCTGGCTCCTTGTTCAACCAGATATCTTACTTTATCACGAAGGTCGGTTTCGTCGAGTGGCCGTAGGATTTCACCTTTGAAATTGATCCGTTCGCGGACGCCGACTATCATGTCTTGAGGAACTATAGGTTCTGGTTTATCGGACCGTGAAACATTTCGTTGTTCATGAACAGTCATCCCATCGGTCCATTGCGATCCGCGTCCAACGGGGACTATATCTTCAAGTCCATTGGTGACAAGAACTCCAAGTTTTGAACCACTTCGAGAAATTAATTTGTTTAACGCGAAAGTTGTAGAGTATCGAATTGCGGTTGCACTGGCAATTAGATCATTGGAGTCAACATTTAAATCGCTAGATGCAGAAATGATAGAATTGAGAAATCCAATGGACAAATCGTGACTAGTAGTCTCTGCTTTTCCGGTGACTATAGTCCCATTTGAGCGAACGAAACAATCGGTGAAAGTTCCACCTATATCGACATCAATAGTTGTGTTAAGCTTTTTTGTCATGGTTTGGTGCGCAGGTGACTGCTGCCTTCAGATATTTTTGTGCGAAGTTGGTCAATATCTATTTCTATGTCATGAGTTATAGGGTGACCAAGGGGCAAATATTCATTTTCGATCATGATTCCGCAATGGGGACAATAAAATTCAATAATTTTACACCAGTCAGGATCTGGAGAAAATTTATATTCAGTGTCAATCTCAGAATGGTGTATTTCGGAGGGATCCCGTTCTGCAATTGCACATCCAGTTTTGTAATTTGAATTGCAATCTATTAAATCCCCTTTGCAAGAACTACAGACCCACATCTCAGAATCTAAGTTTATATCTAAATAAGGAGTAATTTCGACAGAAACCATATTTGTAGTTATAATGGGAGATGAAGAATAAAAGGTTGATGAATTCAATAATAACCGTATGCAGTCCAGCCACCATCGACTGGGAGAATGGCCCCAGTAACATCTGGGATTTTATCAGAAGCTAGAAATGCAACGGATTCGGAAATTGATCCGAGCGATGTTAGGCGATGTGTTGGAGTTCGTGCTAGAATCGAATCTAAATCTGCACCACCCCCTATTGTTCTTACAGTTTCGTCCCCAAGGGCTCTATCGATAGTTCGGTCTTTTTCCACAAAATTGGGGGCTATTGCATTGACTCGGACCCCGTCGGAAGCCCATTCAATGGCAAACACTTTTGTCAACATGTTTATCGCTGCTTTTGCAGTACTGTACCCGGTTCGGTATGGGAATGCGGCAAATCCGGCATTTGAAGAGATGTTTACAATGGCACCTTGTTTTTGTTCCAACATAGGGATTGCAGCCATTTTCGAACATAGATAAGTCCCCTGCACATGGACATCCATGACACGTGTCCATTCTTCTAGAGATTGTTCAATAGACGGAATTGATTTTTGAAAGATTCCTGCATTATTTACTAATACATCAAGTGAATCGCAGTTTTTGAGTGTATAATCAATCATAGATTTGACAGACTGTTCGTCTCTTACGTCTACTTGTACTGCGTGAGAAGTTCCAGACCCATTGAGAGACTCTGCGGTTTCTTTTGCTTGATTTAGATCTATATCAGCGACAACTACATCGCCGCCTCCGTTCATAAAACGAGTAGCTATTGCCTTTCCAACGCCACTGGCTGCCCCAGTGACGATAATAGTTTTTCCAAGGAAATCGGAAGGTTCCATGGGAGTTTAGAGATCGGTGACCGTAATTAAGTTGTATATTTACAAAAGGGCAAAAGGTGGGTTAAAATGTAGAAACGGGTATAGGAGGACTTTGTTTAGACCAGGTATTAGAAAAGGTGTCGTATGAAGTTCCACGGGATAAACGGGATTTTAATGCACCTTCCCTAAGTTTAGAAGTTTCATTGAGATCTAAAATACCATCGCGGATACAAACATGGTAAACGTTTTTTGCAGTCCATTCAGAGATGAAATGTTTATTAAAATCGGAAAGAACATCTTCGGGGTCGCGTTCGATTGGATCTCCAAAGCCACCACCTCCAGAAGATAGAGTTATCCAGATATCGCCCTTGTCAATGGTCCGATTACTTCGATTGATCCGCTCGAATCGGTAATCGTCAGAAATGGATTTGTCAACGACCAAGTCCCGAACGGAAACGGGGAAATCGATTCCATTCTCTAAAAGGTCTAGTGCGTCGCTTCCAATGATAGAGATTCCTGGTAAGGAGGTAGAAGCATATCCTCCGAAAACCCCATTATCATGGGGAATCCTGGACCCTTTCCCACGAGAAGTTACTTCGACAGGACCAGAGAGGACCACATTGACATTTTGAGTTCCAACCCCGCCTCGGTATTTACCAAACCCATGGGCATCGTTGAAATGCCTTCGCGTCAAGCCAAGGAAAATCCCGTGTTCTTCGAAATCTTCTAGGTTGTTTGTTTTCCCCCATGGCGAGTAAAAGAACCCATGGGCATTCATGCCGTCTTTGTCGTGGCGTGCCCCTTGGCCATCGGTATTTAGTGTAAATGAAAAGCTCTCGGAAATTGGCCACCCGATATTATTGATTCCTTTGAAAGATCCCCCTCCAGAATGAGCGCTAGGGGCTGCCACAGCACGGGTGGGGTCTGTGGAATAAAGTAGGCGTGTGAAAGCGTCGAAGCACAGAGAAATAACAGATCTTCCTAAATAGACGCAATTGCAGACAGATTTCTCAGGGCCCGCGTTGAGAAGAGAGCCGTCGGGGACTTCAAAAGTGAACGGTGCCAATGTCCCAGTAGAAACGGGGAGATCATAAAAAACATAAGGGTATATGTATGTCGCAAGGAATGCGGCAACCCCATGCCCATAGGTATTGTAAGATCCATCACATTCTGGGGAAGTGCCAGTGAAATCTAAATGGATAGAATCCCCTTTTTTGTGTACAGATAATGCAACTTTTAATAAAGTTTCATCGTGGCCGGTGGTACCGACGAACGCAACTGATTTGTAGACTCCATCAGTCCAGGAAGAGATTCTAGCTCTTGCCCCAGATTCTGCAGCATCGATTATTTTTCGGAAGAGTCCATGGACATGTTCGGGTCCAATTTCTTGGGCCAATTCTTGGACCCTGTGTCGTAGTTTTTCCGTAGCAGTGCACCTTGCCCTGACATCTATTTATTGCATTTGCGGGGCACGAGAAATGAAGTTGTCCATCAT